>NZ_WTKX01000074.1:0-1128 GCF_011378755.1 Pseudoalteromonas sp. Z1A2
CAAAACATATATGAATTAGCTTTCGCATATTTGCACACACAGCTTGCATTGGTGTTTTACCATTATTTATTAACGTTAACTTGTGTCGTTTTATTGTTTTATTCCATTGCCCAGCAACAACGGCTGCCATATAAAGTTTACATCGAATTCTGGCTGGGCCAAGTTTACTGATTGATGTTCGCCCTTTTAATTTACCCGATTCATTATGCCGTGGGATTAATCCACAATAAGCCGCCGCTTCTTTGGCTTTATTAAATTTTTTAGCCGCAAACAAATACGTCAGCTCTCTCGATAATACGGGCCCTATGCCAGGGATTGACTCAAGTAGTTTCCTGTTTCTTTTTAAATCAGGTTCATTATCTATGTGGTTATCAATGTCAGATTTAAGTTGTTTAATTTCATCGTCTAAAAACGCGATAGTCACTTTTATAGATTGGCAAACACGCGCAGAAACGTTGCTGAATTCACTTGCTTCTAATCGGTTCGCTTCTCGTTGCCGGTTACTCTCAAGCGCATCTAAACGACGGATAAGGGCTTTAAGCTCTCTAATTGCTAATGCTTCAGGTTGCCAATAATTAACGACTGCGTGCTTGGCACAGCCATAATGAGCAAGCATCGTTGCATCAGATTTGTCTGTTTTATGAATTATGTTTAAAGCGTCTGCATACTTTTTAGCTTTACCAGGGTTCGCTAAAATAATATTAAAGCCTTGCTCGTATAAAAAATACATCAGTGCTTCATGATAAACACCCGTTGGTTCGAGGGTGATAACGAGCTCATTAGCAGCGCTTTTTGTTGTATTTAAAAGCCATTTTTCTATTGTTACAAAATCTTGGCGCTTGTTTTTAAAGACTTTTGTTTTAATTTTATTTGTAAGTTGGTCTCTCAACCACGATAAATCAATCTTCTCTTTACTAATATCAATGCCGATAAACATCATCTCTACTTACTCCCCTTGTACATACAGCATCTACTTAAATAAAAGCGTGCTTGGATACCATTCAGTTTGTGAGAATAGAAAGTCAGGGCTTTATCTACGGAGCAGTATTAAATACTAGACGCGAAGGCAAGCTCACTGACTTCGATGTGATAAATGATAGCTAATCATTTATCAATGAGAGATACAAG
>NZ_WTKX01000076.1:0-1076 GCF_011378755.1 Pseudoalteromonas sp. Z1A2
ACAACACCGCATTTGTTGCGGGTATTAAATTTTGGTTTTAATCATTTTAAATAAGAGGTAATTATGAAGTTTTTTAATTCTGCAGTAGCCATTTTAGGTTTAGTGCTTACATTTTCCGCATCAGCGCATATATCACTCAAGCAATCAACACCTGCGCAAGAAGCCATGTTAATGAAAAGCCCAGAGCAACTTTCGTTAACTTTTGGTGGTGAAGTAAGGCTAGCAAAAGTCATCATCAAAGATGAAAAAAATAAATCAATAAACTTTGATTTCAAACCCAGCGCCACCCCAAGCACAGACTTTAATTGGTCATTACCGAGCCTAGCCCAAGGCACTTACACGGTTAAATGGACAGCACTGGGTGGTGATGGACATAAAATGACCGACACGTTTAGATTTATGGTACACAAAAGTGAATCGCATAAGATGATGCAAGAACAATCTAATACCCACAGCAAACATAATCATTAAGTAGCAACATAATGCAATTAAGTGAATGGTCAGTACTCTTATTATTATTAAAACTAGCAAGCTATAGTGCTTTGGCCGCACTTGCTGGTACTTTTTTAATTCGTTTTATTATCGCCAGTAATTTATCTGGTCATCACTTTATAAGTTTCTCTCAGTATTTAAAGCGCTGGCAAATTCAATGTGTGGCATTGGGTTTTATTGCTGTCATTTTACAAGTACCAATTGAAGCTGGTGCAATTGCAGAATCTGGTGTAGCGGGAATGCTAGACCCTTTTATGCAAGAGATTGTTTGGCAATCAGTTATAGGAGAACAAGCTCTTTTCAGAGGCGCAGCGCTTTTTGTGGCTATGATTGTTGCACTTAATTGGCGCATTAACATAAAGCACCGTTTTGCAGTGGTTATAAATAATACAGTTATGTTGGTTTTGCTTATATCTATTGCATATAGCTTCACTTTCACAGGTCACAGTGCAAATGAAAATGGGTTAGTAAAAAGCATTTTAACTTTTCACCTTCTTGCAATAGCAAGTTGGGTGGGGTCACTGTGGCCACTATATAAAAGCTGTACCATATTATCTGTTCATGAAGTTAAGAAGGTAATGCAC
>NZ_WTKX01000077.1:0-1011 GCF_011378755.1 Pseudoalteromonas sp. Z1A2
TTGCAATAGCAAGTTGGGTGGGGTCACTGTGGCCACTATATAAAAGCTGTACCATATTATCTGTTCATGAAGTTAAGAAGGTAATGCACCTGTTTGGGCACTTAGCCATCATCGTTGTATTTGTGCTGCTTATTTCAGGTTTAGCGCTTTTGCTTAATTACCTGCATTCGTTATCAGCGCTGTTCACGTCAAGTTATGGGCAATTAATTTTGCTAAAACTGCTACTAGTGAGCGCGATGCTTATGATGGGGGCTTGGCACAAACTAATTTTAGTTCCGAGAATCACCCAAAAACAGCATGTAGGTACACTAAAACGTTCCATCAGTGTAGAAATGCTGATAGCTGCTTTTGTACTTATTACAACAAGCGTGTTCACCACACTTGTTGGTCCCCCAAATTAATTTAATAAAAAGAGAGCAACATGTTTAATAACTCTGCAAAAATAATCATAACATCGCTATTACTTTTTGGCGCATTGAACTCACTAGCTGTAAGCGCACACAAGAATGAGGAACATGCAAATGAGCGTGTGTTATTTGTTGGTACCGATACCCCAGCTGCGCAAGCAGTAAGTGCCTTTCACCAAGCATTAAATCAAAGTGATCAAAAAAAAGCTCGCTCATTATTAGCTGATAACGTCATTATTTTTGAAGGCGGAGGCGTTGAGCGTTCTGCCGATGAATATGCAAATCACCACATGCTAGCGGATATGAAATACCTCAGTTCGGTTAATAGCAAACTATTAGAACATCAGGTTTATATAAGTGGTGATATCGCTTACTCCATTTCGCGAAGTGAAACGATGGGCAGCTACAAAGGTAAAGCCATTAACACAACGGGTATGGAGTCAATGACTCTAAAAAAGACCCGCAATGGCTGGAAAATCACACATATTCATTGGTCAAATTAAGGAAGTAACATGCGATTAACGTACATAACAACTGCACTTTCAGTGATGTTGGCGGTGTCTATATCAGTAAAAAGTATGGAAAACCCACACAGTGTATTGCC
>NZ_WTKX01000078.1:0-1005 GCF_011378755.1 Pseudoalteromonas sp. Z1A2
TGCTTTAGGCATGTTTTATATATCTACTGAGATATTGCGAGTGCCAAAATGGGACAAGAGTCCACTATTAAAGTATGTGGACTCTCAACCTGTACCAATACGGAAACATGATTTTTTATTTCAATTTTCGGAGGGGTTTATCAGGGGTGCGTTGCACGGGGATATTTTTCTAAATCTAGTTGGTTTATGGTTTCGGCCGACTAACCACAGGTCTTTATATAAATTCTGTGTGCGGCCTTTCATGCGTAAACGCATTATTTGGAGTGAGCAGTAACAAAGGCAATTAAATTTTTAGTTGCTTGGTTAGCGTATAGCTTTAAATATTTTAAAAAATCAGCCTTGGGTAAATCAACATTGCTTTCAATACTTCTTAAATGAAGTATCAAATCCTTTTCAGCATCTGTAATTCTAAAAACACTTTTGCTTTCTAAAGAACGTGGGCGACCTGAACCAACACGATACCCACCCCTTTGCTTATGGGCCAATTGCTTTAACTCTTTAAGAAATAGATTTTCACATTCTTCAAGTGTTTCGGCTTCAATCCAAACTTCATCATTATCCTTTAAAAACATAAACATGCGTTTAGAAGGAAAGAAGGTGGCATTTAAACCGGCATTTGAGGTAACACTATAAATTGAACCCAACTCATAAGATTTAAGACTAATTTGAGGCATTTTGATTTCCGTTACATTTATCTAAAGAGTGAGTTAATAGTAATTCATTTTGATTTAAGTTACAACAATCAAAGTTAATATTACCCCCCATAAATCCCATTATGTTACGGGCTAGAACCGCTACGCTTAAAAGGGCTTTTGTTCTAGTTCGTGTGGGCTTCGCCATTTTCCACACGAAAAACCACAAGCGCCCCGCCTTTTAGATATTTTGGCGGGGCGCTTTCTAAACATAACGCGGCTTAAATTTATGGGTTGTTAGTGGTGGTAGATATTAAATGTTTATTTAAAAGCCCTTACAGGCAGTCAGAGGCTCGGAGCTCGCCTTTCTGGC
>NZ_WTKX01000079.1:0-989 GCF_011378755.1 Pseudoalteromonas sp. Z1A2
TTGTGCTTGTTCCTGAGTTTCTGCTAGGCCATTTTTTTCTATATCGTTCAGTAACCACTGCATCTCTTTAATCTCACGACGCTGTGCTTCAATTATATTTGTTGCAAGCTCTTGGACGCGCTTGTCTTTGATATTAGCTCTATCACTAGTCAGTATAGCGATTGAATGATGCGGTATCATGGCTGACATCCAAGACTGATCGTTGACCGTTATTTGCGAACGTACTAAAAATAATGCGCCTACAAAGCTAATAATGCTGATCCCTAAAACTACGCTGTTTTTCTTTTTATCCTTATACATATTTAGCATAAACAACAGCATAACTACCGCCATTGCAGCCCCCATATAAATAGCCATATAGGTACGCGTTTCACTAAAAAACACATGGCTTAGCTGATAACTATTCAAATACATTAGTACAAACATGACTAATGTTGATGTGGCTATCATTAAGAAAAATTTTAAATACTGTGACATTACAATGGCTCCTTTTCAGTTGTTCAACTTGTATTTTATTTATACTAAGGGGTATTACTTACAATTTATAAGGCGTAAGCCCACTATATATTTAATCATCGCATTAATACTTACGGCTAATTCAATAACTATGCCATAAGAGTTAAAACTGCACTGCGTATTTGCTGATATGCTTATAAGTATGTTGCTGTGAATCTTGAGTAAGTACTTCAATATTATATTTATGAAAACGATTGCCCATCTCCATACCTGGCGTGCCAACAGGCATTGCCGGAACTGTCAGCCCGATCGTTTTCTGAGGGTGTTGTTCAGCTAAAAACTGCTTTATATATTTAGCTGGCACGTGCCCTTCAAAAACATACCCATCGGCTGAAACAGCGCTATGGCATGAGCGCATATTTGGCTTTATTTGATATTGAGCTTTAATTAGCCCCATATCAGCAACATCTATTGCTTTTGTTTTAATGCCACTTTCATTAATATGCTCAATCCATTTTTTACAGCACCCACAG
>NZ_WTKX01000008.1:0-144098 GCF_011378755.1 Pseudoalteromonas sp. Z1A2
TCTCAGTGGGGTCGCATTATAGGGAGCGGCGGATTTTACGCAAGCGTTATTTGCATAAAATAGTAATTAAAATTAAGCCCCAAGCAAGCACACACGATAAGCACAAGTTACTCACAAAACCCTGTTGATAACTCTTTTTTTACATAGCTAAACCATACTAAAGCTATTAATTAAAACCTTAAAAATGCAAAAAGCACCTTATGTAGGTGCTTCTCAAAAGTAATAGTTATTAGAATCTAGGGTCTGTTTATCTTTCAAGGTTAAATTTGCAGCAGCCTGTTTGGTATTCAGGCAAGGCAGAGCCTATATAGTGTGGTTACTCCCCATAAATAGGCGATAACGTAGCATTAATGCCAAACAGGCGCTGCCCAAAGGGTTCTTCCTAGGGGCTATTTACTCTTTGTTACTCGGTTTTTACTTAGCCCACTAGGTTACAAATCTCGCGCCGCGATTAAACACCCCCTAGTTTGAACAAATTTTAATCCGCAAAGAGCAACAGACCCTAGTATAAAATACTATATAACTTGCGACGATACTTAGCTGCGAGTGCGTCGCCATCAGGTAAAGAGGCAATAATGGCTAAAAAGCTTGGTTTTGCTTCGTTGAAGTTCAGATCTTTTTGTAGAACTGTAAACAGTACATCCAATGCTTCTTCTTTTCTGCCTGCTTCATTAAGTAAAATACTGAGCTCTTCTTTTAATTCTAAGTCATTTGGATACTTTTCTACTTGTTGTTGCTTTTCTTTAATCTCTGGTGAATCTTTTGCTTCAAGCGCGGCTTCGCATTTTGCTTTTATATTATTAAAGTAAGCATCTTGCTCTTGTGCATCTATTGTATTTATAAGCGCTTGCGCTTCATCTACCTTGTGAATTTGAATACATATGTCTGCTAGCACTAACTTGATACGTGCATTACCGCTGTCTATTTCATAAGCTTGCTTTGCATAATTAAATGCAGCATTTAAATCTGACTTTAATAACGCTTGCTTTGCTTGTTCTAACAGTAAGTCTTGTTGCGCAGGTAAATGCTTTGCTAGGGCTTCGCGTATTTGCGCTTCGCTTTGAACACCTGCAAGTAAATCTACTGGTGCGGAGTCTTTTAATAATACAAGCGTAGGCAGTGTTTGCAGACCAACTTGTTGCGCAAGTTGAGAAGCGAGTGCTTGTTCTGCATCGCAATCTAAGTTTGCCACTACTATATAGCTTGCATATTCTGCTGCTACTTTATCTAAAATTGCAGCCTGTCCAATGCAGTCAGGACTTTGAGGAGAGAAAAAGTTAAGCAACACCAATTTTTGTTGTGATGTTTCACCGAGTACTTGTTGAAGGTTTTGCGCATTAATACTAACTATGTTGCTCATTGAATTGATTGCCATATTCGTCTATTTAGGTTTTTATATGGTGGTGAACATAATAATTACAAGTCATATACCTAAATCACTCGGTATACATATTCAACAATAAGGGAAAATATGAAATTAACTTACCTAAGTGCAATACTTTTATTAGCAAGCCCATTAGTACAAGCAAATGGACTCGATTTGAATTTAAGCAAAGCCATGCCAGCTATTGAAAAGTTTTACCTCGACTTACACCAATCCCCAGAGCTTTCTTATCACGAACAAAAAACAGGTAAAAAGATAGCAGATAGATTAACTCAGCTGGGTTTTAAAGTAACAAGTAATGTAGGTGGCTTTGGAGTAGTTGGTATTTATAAAAATGGTGAGGGGCCGACAGTAATGATCCGCACTGATACTGATGGCTTACCTATTATTGAGCAAACAGGAAAATCCTATGCCTCAAAAGTCAAAGTAATAGACGAGCACGGTGCAAAAGTAGGTGTAATGCACGGCTGTGGCCACGATATCCACATGAGCTCTTTTATTGGAACTGCAGAGCAGTTAATTGCTCATAAAAAACAGTGGCAAGGTACATTAATGATGGTTGCACAGCCTGCAGAAGAAGTAGGTGGGGGTGCTAAAGCGATGTTAAGCGAAGGACTATTTAGTAAATATGCAAAACCTGATCATATAATTGCTTTACATGTAAGCGCTAGCGTCCCCGCTGGTAAGGTATCAATGAAAAATGAATACACGATGGCAAGTGTAGATTCTGTCGATATTACAATTAAAGGTAAAGGTGGTCATGGTGCTTACCCTCATACAACTATAGACCCAGTGGTTATAGCTGCACGCACTGTACTTGCTTTGCAAACAATCACAAGCCGAGAGCTTTCACCGCTTGAGCCTTCTGTGATTACAGTGGGGTCTATTCATGGTGGCTCAAAACATAATGTGATTTCGGATGAAGTAAAACTACAACTCACTCTTAGAAGCTATAACCCCGATGTAAGAAGCGCTCAAATAGCAGCAATAAAACGAATCACCGCAGGTATTGCACAAAGTGCTGGCTTAAATGAATCTAACTACCCTGTAATATATGTACATGAAGATGAATCGATTCCATCTACTTATAATAACCCTGCACAAACAGACATTGTTAGAAACTCTATTGCCAGCGCAATTGGCGATACTAATGTACTTGAAACACAAGCTGTAATGGCGGGTGAAGATTTTGGCCTATACGGGCGCACCGATGAAAATATCCCTATCACCCTCTTTTGGCTAGGAGGCGTAAACCAAGCACAATATGCAGATTCAATAAAAACAGGTGAGGTACTCCCTTCTCTACACTCTAGTAAATTTACACCAGATTATAAAGTTGCTATTCCTACTGGAATAAAAGCAATGAGTAACGCTGCTGTTGCTTTATTTAATAAGTAACCTGAATTCTGGATAATAAATCTATCTCAAACAGAGTTCAGGTTGAGTAATATCGTTTAATAAAAAAGCTCTGTTGCTAACTAGCAACAGAGCTTTTTTTATAACTCGACTTTTTAAAGGTCGCTTTTCCACCTCGTTTAGCAAAACGTTTTTTAGGTGAGGTTTTTGGTAACTTCGCAAATGCATTGCTATCGCAGTTTGCTGCTAATTGAACAAACCCATTTAGGTCAGCAAGTAAAGGCTGTAAAAATTGCTGATAACTCATTGCCTGCTGTGCAATATCACCTAAGCTCGACTCCCACTTTGCGGTTAAATCAGGACTCGCTAAACCTTGTGGTAATACGCTAATAAGAGCAAGTCCCGTTTCGGTCGCTCTAATTGACTTACCTTCACGTTTTAAAAAACGCCGCTTAAATAGCAACTCGATTATTCCCGCACGTGTTGCCTCCGTACCTAAACCATCAGTGTCTTTTAATACTTTTTTAATTTGTGGATCTTTAACATAACGGCTAATGCCCGTCATCGCAGCCAATAATGTAGCATCGGTAAAATAAGCTGGGGGTGATGTATGCTTTTCGACTACTTCGCCTTTATCACAAAAAAGAGGCATACCTTTTGTTAAAGGAGGTAGCGAGGCTTCATCTTTTAATTCAGATTTACCCATTAACACCTTAAAACCCAAGCTTACATCTTGCTTTGCATTTGCCTTAAAAAGCCCACCAGCAATAATTACCTCAGCTTTAGTTTCGTTATATATATAGTCGGGATAAAACTGAATTAAGTAATGACGGCTTATTAATTGATATACTTTTACTTCGTCACCGCTCAAACTCGCTGACTTTAACTGCTTAGCCGTAGGCACAATGGCATGATGGGCAGCTACTTTTGAATCGTTAAAACATTTACTACGCTTTTTCACATCTGCCCCGTTTACTAATTCACTGCTTTGCCCCCCATTTGCACTTATTGCCTTTAAAATAGCAGATGCTTCTTGATGGTGATCTTTAGGTAAATAACGATTATCTGAGCGTGGGTAAGTAATTAGTTTATGACGTTCGTAAAGTATTTGGCAAATATCCAATACTTTTTGAGCTGGCATACCAAATGCTTTAGCAGCATCTATTTGCAGAGCAGATAAATTATAAGGTAATGGAGCACTTTGCTTTTTTTGTTTTTGGTCGAGTAAAGTAAGCTCAGCACTTTGCTTTGTAATACGTGAAGCAACATTTTCTGCAAGAGCTTTGTTAAGTATTCGCCCTTCTTCATCTTGATGTGGCTCACATGCTTTGCTTGGAACCCACTTAGCTATGAATGGTTGATTATCTGGAGTAAGCAAATGCGCCAATACATCGTAAAAAGGCTTAGATACAAAGTTCGCTATTTCGTTATCTCTATTAACAACAAGACCTAAAATAGGGGTTTGCACTCGCCCTACCGAAAGCACATTACCAAACCCTGCTTTTTGCCCAGCTAGTGTGTATGCACGTGTTAAATTCATACCAAATAGCCAATCAGCACGAGAGCGCGCTAAAGCAGATACACTTAACGGAATAAAATCTCGATTAGAACGCATTGCGCCCAATGATTTCTTTACCGCCGATAAGTTTAAATCACTAATGAGTAAACGTTGCGTACTCTGCTTTTTAGCCTGACTTATTTTAGCTTCTTCTATTACTTGGTCGACCAGAAGCTGGCCTTCACGGTCTGGATCGCCAGCGTGAATAAGTTGCGAGGCTTGTTTAATTAATTTTTTTAAAACAGTGAGCTGTTTGCGAGTTTTGGTTTTGGCTTTTAACTTCCACTGCTCAGGTATTATAGGTAAGTGATCAAACTGCCACTTTTTAAAGCGCTCATCGTAATCATCGGGCTCTGCTTGTTCTAGTAAATGCCCTATACACCACGAGACACAATCTCCGTTAGCGACTTCTATATAGCCATCGTGTTTTTTATGTGGTTTTGGTAACGCATCAGCAATAGCGCGTCCTAGTGAAGGTTTTTCTGCAATGTAGAGTTTCATGGGAGTCGCTCACTCACTGTTCATATAAACAGTAGTTTAGCACAGCTATTTTGAAGGTGGGGAGTTTTCTATTTTTGACTTTACACTACCTTGCTTAGTGAAAAGGATAATTAAAGGTAAATAGCATACAACCACCGTGGCAATATTGATAAATGGCATTAGGGTCTGATAAATAACGGTACTGTAAGCTAAATCCCACAAATGGCGGTCAACTAATCGGAATAGTTGTAATATAGGTGCGCCAATAACAACTAGTTGCCCAATAACACATTGCCATAAATAAACTTTATCCTTTATACCCCAGTAAGCTATAAGTGCCATCCAAGTAATATCTGTGATCGCCCAAACTAAATAACGATAAATATAAATGTCATCAAACGCTCGTAGGCTTGAAGCAGTTAGGTTACCAAAGAGGAAAAAAGCTGCGGTAAGTAATACAAATCGAAAGGCTAGGCGATCTTTAAATACAAAAAATATAAAAATAGCCGGACTTAGCATTAAAACCCAGCTTTTGCTTAAAATACTAACAACATATAAAAACCATTCAGGCAAAATACTCTGCCCTATTTTGTTTTTTTATCGTCATCAGTACCATCACCATTACCCGGCATGTCGCAATATTTATTGATTATTTTCACAGGCACTCCATTACATATGTTAAGGAAATGTACTGTAAGCTAAAATGACGAAATTGCCAAGATACTTAAGGCAATTAAGTACCTTAAATAAAAACAAACATAGTGAAATATAACACAAGCAATAACTTAGCGCACATCAATAGGAGCAGACTCTTTAGCCTTACCTTGCAGGATTGATATTTCTACTCGACGGTTTCTTCGGCGATCTTCATTTGAATCGTTTGGAACAAGTGGACGAGTATCAGCTCGCCCCACTACCATCATGCGGTTTTTATCAAACCCTTGCACCGTTTGCAGCTCGCTTGCTACAGCTACAGCTCGCTTTGACGATAAGTCCCAATTATTAATATATAGCTCATTCGATACCTGAAAATCGTCGGTATGGCCAGATACAGTTATTTCGCCAGGTACATCTTTTAACAGTACACCAATATCTTGAATTATGGGTTTAAACTTAGGTTGTAAAAATGCACTACCCGAAGGAAATGAACCATTCTCTCTAATACGAATAATTATTTGCTGCCCTAAAGATTCAAGCTCAATTGCACCATCTATTATTTGCTTTTCAAGCTGCTGCGCGATTTTTTTAACGAGCTCGTTAGTTTGTTCCTGATCGGCCGCTGAAGTTGCTTGCTCTGACGATTGCTCTTGAGAAGTACTACGAGATTCGCCACCACGTTTGTCCCCGCGTTGTTCTTGCCTGCCACCAGCTGAGCTTTCATCTCCAGCCTGAAACTCTAACATTTGTTGAGTCATTTCTACTGTTTGTTGTTGAATAGTTTCTATTGGAGTGGGTTCTGGTTTGCCTGGGGTAAACTCCATAGCAATAACAGAGGTACCTTTAGGGATATCTTTTACTTCAATTTTATTCTGCACACCAAAAGCAAACTTCATAGAGCCCGCAATTTGTTTAAACTTAAGTACATCCATTTCTGAAAACGCAAGCAAGAGTACAAAAAAGCACATTAACAGTGACATTAAATCGGCAAATGTTCCCATCCATGCTGGTAGGCCTGGTGGTGGGCATTTGCACTCTTGATCAGACATAATTACTCCTCGGTATCTACTTTGCGTTTAGATTCAGCTAAGTAATTTTTCAAAATACCTTCGATTACTTTTGGATTTTGGCCATCTTGTATACCTAAAATAGCATCTAAAATTAAACGCTGATTCATAGCCTCTTCGTCTTTACGTAGTTCAAGTTTTACCTGAATAGGAATTGCCACAACATTGGCTAAAAACGCACCATATAAAGTTGTTAAAAGCGCTACCGCCATTGCCGGGCCAATTGCTTTTGGGTCATCCATGTTAGATAACATTGCAACTAAGCCAATTAGAGTACCAATCATTCCCATTGCTGGTGCAATATCGGCTAATGACTTAAATAAGCCTGCGCCCATTTCATGTCGAGTAGTGGTTAAAGAGATATCTTTTTGAAGTGTGGCGCGAACAACATCTGCGTCATGGCCATCAACAAGCATGTCGACGCCTTTGCGCATAAATGGATTTGGGATTTCAGCTTCTTCGAGTGCTAAAAACCCCCCTTTACGAGCTGAATCAGCAAGTTCTACTGCTTTTTCAATAAGCTCTTCTGGCGTTTCAATTTTAAACATAAACGCTTTAGCAACAACTTTACCTATACCCAAAAACTGCGACATGGTGAAATTTGATAAAACAATGAAAAGTGAACCACCAAATACAATTACACTAGAAGGAGCATCGGCAAACATAGCCATTTCACCGCTACTACTCATAAACATAGACATGACAATTAAGCCAATTGCGCCTAGGATCCCGATTATGGTTGCTAAATCCACATTTCCTCCAGAAGTTTCATGCTTAATGGCCTTATCATAAACTTTTATTATTAACTGCTTATCGGCAACATATTGAATTGCTTAAGCCATTTTTATAAATAAACATAAAAAGCAGCCTTTAGCACTATTTTAGATCAAGATATAAGGGCTACCTAATTATCAATTGATTTATTAAACTTACAGACCGCTATTAAGGCTTTATTAATACACTTGAAATATAATTTAACGTTATAAAGGTAAAAAACCAATATCATCCTTTGACCTAGTTTAGCATTCCCCCTAAAATTGACCCCTAAATTTATTATGTAAGCTGAAATAAAGATGGCGACTAAAAAACCTGAAAACTTAAGTTTCGAACAAGCACTAGAAGAATTATCTACAATCGTTAGTGACATGGAACAAGGTGACTTATCGCTTGAGCAATCGTTAAAGCAATTTGAGCGTGGAATTGCATTAGCAAGTGCTTCATCAGGTAAATTACAGCAAGCAGAACAAAAAGTATCAATTTTGATGGGGAATGGCGAAAAGTCAGTTCTTACGAATTTTGATAATGATATGGAATAGCTGTGAGCATAAATAATTATATCGAACGTGCTCAAAAAGATGTAGTAGCGACCTTACAACAGCATTTTAAACAGCCTCTCGATACTGAAGAAACAGTCAAGAACGCCACCCAGTATGGATTATTTAATGGCGGTAAAAGATTACGTCCATTTTTAGTTTATGCCACAGGTAAAATGCTCGGTGCAAACCAGCAAGACTTACATGTACTTGCAGCTGCAATTGAGTGTATCCATAGCTATTCGCTAGTTCATGATGATTTGCCCGCTATGGACGATGACGACTTACGCCGTGGCCGCCCTACTTGCCATATAGAATTTGGCGAGGCAAATGCAATTTTAGCCGGTGATGCCCTACAAACACTCGCCTTTGAGCTTATTGCGAATCACAAATTTACATGCTCGTCGCAAACACAAGTAAAAATGATTGCTACGCTTGCCAACGCATCAGGCCTTGAGGGCATGGTAGGCGGACAAGGTCTTGACATAGCAGCAACAGATAAAGTAATTACCGTACAAGAGCTTGAGCGAACACATAAGCTAAAAACCGGAGCTTTAATTAATTGTGCAATTACACTTGGTGCACTGTGCAGTGAAAAGGCAGATCAACAAACCTTAGAAAATTTAAGCATTTTTGGGTATGCTATAGGGCTGGCGTTTCAAGTACACGACGACATTTTAGATGTTGAAGGCGATACGGTTACTTTAGGTAAACCACAAGGCTCCGATATTGCCGCGAATAAAGCGACATATCCGGCGTTATTAGGTATGCTAGGCGCTAAAGAAAAGGCGCAAAATTTAATACAACAAGCCCATGAAGCGTTGGCAAATATAGATGCTGACACAACACTTCTTGCGTCGCTAGCAAATTACCTAATTGAGCGTGACCACTAATTTTTGCTCATACGTATTGCAATTAGCACTGACATTATTACTCAACATTAATTATTCGTAAAAGCTTTGAATGAATTAATGTTAGCGAAGGATATATATAAAACCATGACACTTGATAGTAGCAAGTATCCATTACTTAATTTGGTTGACGAGCCAGCCCAATTGCGTGACTTAGCGCAAGACAAACTCCCTGCATTTAGCAATGAGCTGCGCGATTATTTACTCAACTCAGTATCGCAAAGTAGCGGTCATCTAGCGTCTGGTTTAGGGACGGTTGAACTAACCGTTGCGCTACATTATGTTTATAACACTCCAGACGATCGCCTAGTTTGGGATGTGGGTCACCAAGCTTATCCACATAAAATCCTTACAGGTCGTCGCGACCAAATGCACACTATTCGCCAAAAAGACGGTTTGCACCCTTTTCCTTTTCGCGATGAAAGCCAATACGATACGTTTAGCGTAGGTCATTCAAGCACCTCTATTTCAGCTGCCTTAGGTATGTCTATTGCCGCCCAAAAAGAAGGCAAAGGTCGAAAATCTGTAGCCATTATTGGTGACGGAGCTATCACCGCAGGCATGGCATTTGAAGCGATGAATCATTTAGGCGATGTAAAATCAGACATGCTTATTATTTTAAATGATAACGAAATGTCGATTTCAGAAAATGTTGGCGCATTAACAAATCACTTTGCCCGAATTTTATCAGGTAGCTTTTATACTAACATTCGTGAAGGCAGTAAAAAGTTACTCTCAGGTGTGCCTCCGGTAAAGCAACTTGCCAGTAAAATGGAAGAGCACATTAAGGGCATGATGATCCCGGGGACCTTCTTTGAAGAATTAGGCCTAAATTACATAGGCCCAATTGATGGTCACGATGTAAACATGCTTGTAGATACATTGCGTAATATGCGTAATTTAAAAGGCCCACAGCTTTTACATATAAAAACGCAAAAAGGTAAGGGCTACAAACCGGCTGAAGCCGATCCTATTGGCTACCATGGTGTACCAAAATTCGATCCGAGCACAACTAGCCTGCCTAAATCTAAACCTAGCGCTGCTACTTTTTCAAAAGTTTTCGGCGATTGGTTATGCGACATGGCAAAGCAAGACAGCAAGTTAATGGCTATTACGCCAGCAATGCGCGAAGGCTCTGGCATGGTACGTTTTTCTAAAGAGTTTCCAGATCAATACTTTGATGTGGCCATTGCAGAGCAGCATGCTGTTACTTTAGCAGCTGGTTTTGCTTGTGAAGGTTTAAAACCTGTTGTTGCTATTTACTCGAGCTTTTTACAACGTGCGTATGACCAATTAATACATGATGTTGCACTGCAAAACTTACCTGTATTATTTGCCATTGACCGCGCTGGTATTGTTGGAGCCGATGGTGAAACTCACCAAGGTGCGTACGATTTAAGCTTTATGCGCTGTATTCCAAATATGGTAATTATGGCACCAAGCGACACCAACGAATGCCGCCAAATGCTATACACCGGTTATAAAGAAAACTGCCCTGTTGCAGTTCGTTACCCTCGAGGTAGCGCAGGTACTGCAGACATTGAAAGCACTATGCAACTGCTCGAAATAGGTAAGGCAGATACAATTAAGAAAGGCAGTAAAATTGCCATTTTATCGTTCGGTACATTACTTGAAAACGCCCAGCTTGCAGCTAACGAATTAGATGCAACGCTTGTTAATATGCGTTTTATTAAACCACTTGATACTGCACTTTTAAATGAGCTTGCTACTAGCCACGATACCTTTGTTACGCTTGAAGATAACGCGATTGCTGGCGGTGCCGGCTCTGCAGTTAATGAATACTTGGCAACGCAAAAAGCTGATATTAATATCCTTAACTTAGGTATTCCTGATGAGTTTATTAAACACGGCACGCAAGATGAAATGCACGATGAAATGGGATTAGGCGAGCAAGGAATATTAAACGCTATTAAGGCGTTTATCGCTTAAGCTATTTACTTAGTTTATTAAAAAGGAGCCTCAAGGCTCCTTTTTTTGTTTTTAATTTTAACTTTTTTGCATCCAGTTTCATTTTATAGCCGTTATTGATATGAGGTTAACATGTAAATAATCAGTGCCGCTTAGTCTATGCCTTATGAGCAAGCGCGTTATTTACCTACATTTGATGGAATATTTAAAAGGTAAAAATGATGAATAAAGCTAATTTAACAACTCATTCAACACAAAAAAACACACTTAAACACACGCTTAGTTTTTCAGCTTTAACACTTGCAGTATTAATCGGCATTACAGGCTGTAGCTCAGACGATGGTGAAAACGGCGTAGATGGTATTGCAGGCACCGATGGACAAAACGGTACCGACGGTACAAATGGCAACCCTGGTTTTGCATCAGCCACATTAATTTTGGCAAACAATGGCGAGAGCAATACAGGCACTATCGATTTAATTAACCAAAACGCCTCTAAACTAAAAACCTTTAATACAACAGCTAACGAAGGCGTTGCATTTGATAGCTTAGGTAATTTATTGCAAGCAAGCGACAGCGAAAATGGCAGTATTAAAACTATTTGCCAGCTTGCAAATCGTAGTGACGGCGCAACCTATACAGCTAATACAGATCGCGAAATAACAGGTACTAACACAACACTGGTAAACCCTAAAGGAATAGCTGTAGCACAAAAGAGTGGCCTTGTTTTTATTGCTGACTTTGGCGCTATGCAAGTAACGACTTTTGGCGCTACAGCCGCGGGCGATGCAGCGCCTTTAGGCACAACTATTACAGAAGCGGCGCCGTGGGATGTTGATTATGATGAATCTAACGACCGCCTTTATGTAGCACTAACAAATGGTGATGTAGCCGTTTATGATAATTTTGTTGGTGGTGAATTTGCCGCAATGCCAAGCCGCACAATTACTCCAAGTAATAATGATGGCACGCAAATATCTGTAAATATTCACGGCATTGTTTATGACTCAAATACTAATAAACTTGTTTTGTCTGATGTAGGCAGTGCCTCAGACGCAACCGATGGTTCGTTATTTGTAATTAATAATGCTTCAACTGCAGAGGGCTTAGTAAGCGTTGCACGAAGTATTGCCGGTCCAGCAACAATGCTTGGTAACCCAGTTGATATTAGCCTTGAAGGTAGTGACTTACGTGTAGCTGAAAAATCAAATGATGCTGTTCTTGTGTTCAGCAATATATTTTCAGGTGAGAGCGGCGATATCACTCCTGATTTAGTTACCTCAACAATTAAACCTGAGTCAATTACTAAACTGGGTATACAAAATGAGATGGCTGATATTTCAGATAGTGATACCGCTAATATGGCGCTGCTAGGTGTTGCTGTAAGTAGTAATCCGGGCACTGCAGGTGAAACAACTGGGCAAATTAGTCGATTAAGTTCACAACTTAACACAGAAATTGGCAACTATAATGCAAGTCAAACTATCGAAAGTGTAACTTTTGATAAAGCGGGTAATAGCTATACAACGTTCGATAACAGTACAACCTCAATTGGCGGTATTGTTATTTCAAATAAAGTGGCAATAAACAGAGATGGGCAAACTTATAATACGAACCAAGACAGCATTATTACTGGTTCGAATACAGGCCTTATATCTCCTAAAGGTCTTGATGTGGCTTCTGATAGCGGTATGATTTTAGTTGCAGAAAATAATGCAGATACTCCAAGCATTTCAATATTTTCAACTTGCACCACAGGGGATGCAAGCCCATTAATGACGCTTACGTTTGCAAACGATGCTCGCCCTTGGGATGTTGATTACGATGCAAACACTGATCGAGCTTTTGTAGCACTAACAAATGGAACCGTTGCTGTATTTGACGAAGTTAAAAGCAAACTAATGGCTGGTAGTACTAATATTGCAGTTGAGGATAGGCTTATAACGCCAGCAAATGCAGGTACAGCAGTAGCAGCACCAAGCAACATGCACGGCATCGACTACGACTCGCTAAGTGGCTCGCTAATACTCTCTGATGTTGGTAGCGCAGCAGTTGCTGACGATGGCAAAATATACGTATTGAATAACGTAGCAACTGCATCGGGCTTGGTAAACATAAGTACCACTATTAGCGGTCCAAATACCCTACTGGGTAACCCTGTTGATATTATGTATACCGGAACAGATTTATACGTAGCTGAGAAGTCAAATAATGTGGTTATGCGATTTAATAATATTTTAAGCAGTGCAGGCGGTGATATAAGCGCCGATACCAGTACGGCATTTACAGCCCCTGAGTCGATTGCAATATTACCAGCTTGGCTTAACAAATAGAGTTAACCTCACCATGCCTGACCAATAACCTTGGTCGGGCATTATCGCATCCACACTTTTATATCTGCCAAGCCATTACTTTGTAAAATACCTAATTGCTGATCAACATTAGAGTTTTGTTCAAACTCAAATGCATCGAGCTGATCATCAAACGTAATATTAGCCACACCATCACCACCGCGCTTTTTAACTTGATGCAGTGCTATATCTGCTAAGTTAATAGAGGTTTCCCAGCTAATTACCTGTCCGCCTAGTAAAGGTAATGGATAAAATGACCAACCAATTGATGCCGTGATATTAGTTGTTTTTCCATTTGGTAATTGGAACGAATTAGCCGCTATTACTTTACAAAGTTCTGAGGCATAGCTGTCTATTTTATTGCATTTAAAGTCACGTAATAATAATAAAAACTCATCACCACTCCAACGTGCCACATAGTCAGAGCCCTGCGTACGCGAATTTAACAATGCAGCCATTTGCTGTAAGCAGCTATCACCTGCAATTGGGCCATACGCATCGTTAATACGGCTGAAGTTATCAAAGTTAATAATTACCAGCACCAGTGACTTACCTTGTGCCTGCAGCGACTGTGAATTACGTTGAAAGTGCTCAATATCTTTAGGGAGTTGATCAAACAAAAAGCGGCGGCTACGTAGCCCTGTTAGCTCATCTGAGTGACTCACTAATTTAAGCTGTGAATTCACTTGGCCTAATTTATCATTAGCTTGGCGAAGCTCTAAGGTACGCTCAGTGATTAAGCCCTCTAATGCTTCTTGTTTTCTGCGTTCTTGTGCTCTAAACACCCAAAAAATGAGATAAAAAAGCAAAATAAAACCACTGGTAATTAAAAGCCTAAAGTAAATTGTTTCGTCAAAGCGCTCAGGCACTACAAAACCGTATTCTACATCTTGCGCTTTAGCCCAGTCTTCACCTTGGCGCTTAGCTTCTAATTGAAACAAAAACGAGCCAGGAGGCAAGTTAGTATAAATAGCTTCACGTCGCGTATTTGCATAGCGCCAGTCACTATCTAAGCCACTTAGTTTATATCTAAATTCAATGCTGTTTGGTGCATAGTAATCAATAGCTGTGTAAGTTAGCGTTATATCACGCTCGTCTGTTTCTAATGATGGTTTTTTACCAAGCGCAGCGGTAGTTAAATGACGAAGTGGCGTTGTTATTGTCTCTATTGTTGGCTTTAATGCAAGCACACCAAATAGCTCTACATTTTTAGGTATTTCAACAACACCTTGTAAGCTTGGGTACCAAATAGAATTTCCGGTGTCTGCTACCGCATCATGCCCAAGTCCACTACAACATTGATTCGCTTTACCATCAAGTTGACGGTCAAAAGATGAAATTACTTCTTCAACTTTTAAGCTTTTTATTTCTGTTTTAAATTGCTCTACAGGCATTCTGTAAACACCTTTCATGGTGCTTACCCAAACATGCTTTAACTTTTCATCATATTCTAGGCTAAATATAGAACCATACGGTAAACCATTAGCTGCATCGAGCTGACGCCATTGCCCTTGCGTACTTCTGTAAAAAAGCCCGTCGTTAAGAGAGCCGATTAAAATACCCACGCCATCTATATGTAGCACGCTAGTTACGTATGCGCTTTCAAGTGTTGTTTGGTCGCCAATTTTTTCAATGCCACGGTCTGTAAAGTAATATGCGCCCTTACTAGTACCAATCACACCAAAGTTTGTTTTATCTAATACGTAGGTAATAAACTTACTACCTAAAAAAGCGTTATAGGCAAAAGGCGTTAAACCAGCATAATTTAATCGATATAAACCGCGTCCGGTACCAATCCAAAAGCCGCCTTTACTAGAGCGACTTATTGCAAATACCGGATTATCGCGAAGTGCTCGACCTGGGACGGTGTAAAGTGTCTTGTTTTCAAAAACAAATAAGCCGCGCCCTGTGGCTATATATAATCGCTCACCATCAAATTGTAGATCGTGTACTGATGCGTATCCATATTTACTACTTGGGACTAAATTAATAAAACTTTTATCTAAATCGAAATAACCAATGCCGCTTTTATTCGCAACCCACAGTTTACCATCGGGTGCTTGGCTAATAGCCATAACAGATTCGGTCATGTTTGAAACTGCTGAATGCCTTTCGACTCGTCCTTCATGAGCAAGCCACAAGCCTTCACTAAAGCTTGCTAACCAAACGTTATTTTTATCATCTCTAAAAATATCAGCAAACCATATACTTTGATCGAGTTGGCTAGGCTCTACCCATTGCCACTCACCGGTTTTATCTCTGAATAATAAGCGTCCATAGGTCGAAACCCACAAGCCACCATCGGTATCACTCATAAACTTATAAACGGCTGAGTTATTTGCATTAGGTAGAGGAAAAGGTCTTAGCTCGTCATCTAAATCTAAAAAGTATGCACCTAGCTCAGAAGCTATATACAAATTACCATTTAAAAATGATAAATCGTGCACTATGGTTTGCGCTAAGCGCTCTGGTAAAGATATTTTTGCGGTAAGCTCTAAACGTAGTTTAGAAAAATCTGATGAGTTTTTTGTAAGGCGTAATAAATGACGATCGTTAACCAGCCAAATGCCTTCAGGAGAGAGTGCCATTTGGCTAACAGAGCCAACTATTTGTGTGATCACAGTAGCATTAACAATAGGTAGAGGACCATTTACTTCAGTGCGTAAATCAACTTGCCCTCTATCTACATAGTATAAGCCGTTGGCCGCAATCCATATGCTACCTTTAGAGTCCTCAAGAATATCCCTTACTGGACCTTTAATATTAAATTCTTGTGCTGCAAATGTGGCTGGGTTAATAACTACCAAGCCACTTTTAGTGCCTACCCATAGCAAACCACTAGAATCGACTAAAAGCTTATTAACACCATTACTAGGCAAGAATGGACTATTTTGCGTGTTATAATTTGTAAATGTTGTACCATCAAAACGGCTTAAACCAAATTGCGTACCAAGCCACATATAGCCTTGCTGATCTTGCACAACACTTTTAAGTGATTGCGACGGTAGGCCATCTTTTATATTCCATTGCTTAACTACGTAATCAGTAATTGAAGCCCAACTTGGCGTCGCGCACAACATAAGTACACAAACCAGTAAAAATCGCATCATATTGCTGCCACCTAGTTAAACAAATCAAATATAAAAATTAAAAGGGCAGTAAACCCACTTTTATTAACGCTTGTAAACATATAAGCGAAAAAATACCCGCAAGTATATCGTCGGCCATTATACCTAAACCGCCATGTACTCGTTTGTCTAGCATACGGATTGGGCCGGGTTTTGCTATATCAAAAAAGCGAAATAACAAAAAACCTACGAGTAATGTTTGCCAGCTAAGTGCTGCGCCAATCATAGTGATGTAATAACCCGCCACTTCATCCCATACAATAGCAGGATGATCGTGCACGCCTAAATCATCAGCCGTTTTACCGCACGCCCATATACCAAATATACTGATCACAACGGCAAATACAATTTGCAGCCATAACGGATAATACATGGTCATAAAAATGAATGGCAAGGCAGCAAACGTACCAAATGTACCGGGCGCTTTAGGGGCAAGCCCAGTCCCAAAGCCCAGACCAAAAAACTGATGTGGACGCTTTAAATTAAACTTGCGGTTATTGTTCAAACCAGCTCCTTTGCAAAGTGCTCAAAACCCTGCGGTTCAAAATCAAACTTTTCACCGTTGTGTAAAAGCTCAATTTGGCCATCGCCACTTTTAACTTGGCCAATGCATGTTGCATCTACACCATACTGGCGTAGCTTTATTTCTAACATACTTTTATTGCTATCAGGGACCGTAAAAATTAATTCGTAATCATCACCGTAACTGAGAATAAATGGCAGCTGCTGATTAAAATCAAGGCTTGCTTGCATCGCATCTGAAGTTGGAATACTTTCAATATTCACCACTGCACTTACTTGTGACATATCGAGTATATGACTTAAATCAGCGATTAAGCCGTCCGACACATCGATAGCCGATGATGCAAGGCCTCGTAATACCTGCCCTGCAGCAACACGTGGGGTTGGAAAGTCAAAGCGTTTATTTACGTACTTTAAATGCTCTGGCTCAATACTTATACCTTGTTTGCGAGACTCAATTGCAAGTCCAGCGTCACCTAGCGGACCCGTAACATAAATCCAATCACCCACTTTTGCGCCACTACGACGAAGTGCAGTACCTTCGGGTACAGTCCCTTTCGCACAAATAGTGATGGTTAGTGGGCCCTGAGTTGTATCGCCTCCTATAATCTGCACATTAAAATATTCAGCAATTTCATGCATGCCATCAGTAAACTCTTCAATCCACTGTGGGTCAATACTTGGCAAAGTTAACGCAACTGAAACCCAAGTCGGCTCAGCGCCCATGGCCGCTAAATCACTTAAATTAACAGCAAGCGCTCTGTGACCTAATGCACGAGGGGAAATATCATCAAAAAAGTGTACGCCAGCAACAAGAGTGTCTGTTGTAACGGCAAGTTGGCAGTTTTGTGGAACGGTTACTAAAGCGCAATCATCCCCTATACCTAGGTTTACATCACGACGGGTGATACCGCGACCTTTAAAGTAGCGGTTAATTAATTCAAATTCCTTCATACACAAAAAAGCCGGCCTATGCCGGCTCCCCTCTTTAACGGTTTACTTACTTGCGTAAATGCTTAACAGCTTTATCAAGTACACCGTTTACAAATTTATGGCTGTCTTCAGCGCCAAAAATTTTGGCCAGCTCAATACCTTCGTTAATAGCAACTTTATAAGGTACGTCTTCACGGAACTTAAGCTCATAGCTGCTTAAACGTAAAATTGCACGCTCAACCATATCTAAGTCATCAAACGGACGTGTTAAATGTGGTGATACAGCTTCGTCTAGTTGCTTGTAATTTACAGCAACACCCGTCGCTAGATCTTTAAAGTATTCAACATCAATTTTAGTAACGTCTGTTTCGATCAACATTTGTTGTTCGATATCGGCAATTAAATTGCCACTTATTTGCCAAGAATAAACGGCTTGGAGTGCTAAGATACGTGCTTTACGTCTTGCTGCTGGTTTCACAAAAATTCCTTAAACTTAAATTTTATCTAACACATTAACCATTTCAAGCGCGCCTAAAGCAGCTTCGCCGCCTTTATTGCCCATTTTGGTGCCAGCACGCTCAATTGCTTGTTCAATGCTTTCTGTGGTTAATACGCCAAATGCAACCGGGATATCATACTCAAGTGATACTTGCGCAAGACCTTTGTTTGATTCGCCAGCAACTAGGTCAAAGTGTGGTGTACCACCTCTGATCACTACGCCTAATGCGATGATTGCATCATACTCTTTTTTTGCCGCAACGCGTTTAGCCGCTAAAGGTAATTCTACCGCGCCTGGCACATAAATAACGGTAATGTCGTCATCTGATACGCCACCTGTGCGTTTTAGCTCATCAACAGCACCTGCAAGGAGGCTGCTACCAATAAAGTCATTAAAACGAGAAATGACAATGGCAAATTTTTTGCCTGGAGCGTACTTATTACCTTCAATAATTTTCATTTGATAACCCTAAAAATAAGTTCAAGCGGTTGCGATTGCGCAAAAATTGCTGCGCATCATACCATAAAAATAAAATAATAGCCTAGTTTAAGCGTGATGCTTATTGTGGCTCAACGTAATCAACAACTTCTAAATGAAAGCCCGAAAGTGCATGGTACTTTTTAGGGCGACTCATTAATCGCATTTGTTTAATTCCAAGATCGGCAAGTATTTGCGAACCTACGCCAACAGTACGAGATGTACCTTTGAATTTACGTGGCGTAACGCTTTCGCCAGCATCAGCTGCTGCAAATGCTTTCACAGTTGCCTCTAACTCTTCAGTGCTTTCTTGCTTACCTAAAATAACTAAAGCACCTTCATTTTTAGCGATATAAGCCATTGCTTCTGAAAGGCCCCAGCTACGGTCAGCACTTCTGTCTGAAAGTAGAATATCATTAAAGGTACTTTGCAAATGTACACGCACATTTGTCGGCTCTTGATCTTTTATATCGCCTTTGAGTAATACGTAATGTAATTGGCCGTCAATTGTGTCTTTGTAAGTAACTAAATCAAATTCACCATGAACAGTTGGTAACTTACATTTTGCTACTTGCTCAATTGTTGTTTCGTTTAAGTTGCGGTATTCGATTAAATCAGCAATGGTGCCAATTTTAATATCGTGCTCTTTCGCAAAAACTTCTAAATCAGGGCGACGTGCCATAGTGCCGTCAGCATTAAGTATTTCAACAATAACAGATGATGCTTCAAGCCCAGCTAAACGCGCTAAATCACAGCCCGCTTCAGTGTGTCCTGCGCGAGTTAATACGCCACCAGGTTGCGCCATAATAGGAAAAATATGTCCAGGCTGAACAATATCACTTGGGACTGCGCCTTTAGCTATAGCCGCTTGCACTGTACGTGCTCTGTCTGCTGCTGAAATACCGGTTGTAACACCTTTTGATGCTTCTATCGACATTGTAAAGTTAGTAGAAAATGCTGCACCATTGTTTTTAACCATTAACGGTAAATCAAGTTGCTCGCAACGCTCTTGCGTCATGGTTAAACAAATTAAACCACGGCCATGGGTAGCCATGAAATTAATCGCTTCTGCGCTAATATGCTCAGCTGCTATTATTAAATCGCCTTCATTTTCTCTATCTTCATCATCCATTAAAATAACCATTTTACCGGCTTTAATATTGTCGATGATTTCTTGCGCGCTGTGTAAATTCATAAATTTGCTCGTGTAAGTTGTCAGTTTCGTTATTTAATAAAACCCGCTTTAGCGAGTAAGCTCATCGAAATATCAGAGCCCGTTGGTTGCTCTGCACCCTTTATAAGGCGCTCTAAATAACGTGCAATTTGATCGACTTCTAAATTAACTTGGGTACCTACTTTAAAATGAGCAATTGTGGTTTGCTCACTCGTGTGTGGGACAATTGTTAATTTGAATTTATTACCCTCTACAGCGTTTACTGTCAGGCTTATACCATCAATACATACCGAACCTTTGTAAGGAATGTATTTCATTAAATTTTCGTCAGTTGTAAGCCAATATTCTGTTGCTCTGGCGTTTGCTGTAATACTTGTAATTGTTGCGATACCATCAACATGGCCAGACACTAAATGACCGCCTAAACGAGAAACAGGTTGCATGGCTTTTTCAAGATTCACCGTTTGTCCTAAAGCATAGTGAGCAAAACCGGTCAAACTAATCGTCTCATTAGATAAATCCGCACTAAAACCATCAATATGTTTATCAACTACAGTTAAGCAAACACCATTAGTTGCAATGCTGTCACCTAACTTTACGTCTGTCATATCAAGATCAGTACTTTGGATACGAATGGCTAAGTCGCCTTGTTTTTTTTGTAATAAAGCAATTTTGCCTGTGGCTTCTATTATCCCAGTAAACATAGCACTACTCTTTTTATTAAGTGATTTTAATGAGTTTTGACGCGGTGATACGTAAATCGTCACCAATGCGCGCACATTCATTAAATGTTAAATCAACGGTGTTCTGCATACTCGTCAATTCAGGAAAATTAACTAAACTTTTTGCATCATGGCCCATTAGTTTAGGCGCTAAATAAAAAACAAACTCGTCAACTAAATTAAGCTCTGTCATTTTACCAGCAAGTGTTGCGCCAGCTTCAAGCCAAACATTATTAAACTGCAGTTGCCCAAGTTTTTCTAAAACGGCTTGTAAATCAACTTTACCGTTACTTTCACTAACTTCAATATGCTTTACAAAATGCGGCCATTGCAATGATTTATCAACCTTAGTCGTAAATATTATTACATCACTTTGGATTTCAAATAAAGCAAGGTCAGGTGTTAAACGGTTTTGAGAGTCAATTATAACACGCACGGGCTGGCGAAGCGGCAAATCAGTAGGCAGTGTGCAAGGCAGCTCACTTAGTCGCACATTAAGTTTAGCATCGTCTACTAGCACTGTATCGGCACCGGTTAAAATAGCGCAGCTTTTCGCTCGGTATAATTGTACGTCTTGTCGAGCAGCAGGACTTGTGATCCACTTACTTTGCCCATTTTTAAGCGCCGTTTTACCATCAATACTCGCTGCCATTTTGCAAATCACATAAGGTAAGCCTTGTTCCATACGCTTAAAAAAGCCAACGTTAAGTGCGCGAGCTTGTGATTCGAGTAACCCGTAAGCAACGTCAATACCCGCGTCGCTCAGTATTTTAAGGCCTTTGCCAGCAACTTGTGGATTTGTATCAACCATAGCAGCAATTACTTTTACCACACCGGCAGCTTTTAAGCCTTCGGCGCACGGTGGCGTACGGCCATAATGACTACACGGTTCAAGCGTTACATAAGCCGTTGCACCTTGTGCATTTTTTCCAGCGACAGCCAGTGCATTTACTTCTGCATGGCCTTGACCTGCTAATTGATGAAAACCCTCACCAATTATTTGATTATTTTTAACTAAAACACAGCCAACATTAGGGTTAGGTGTGGTAGTAAACCGGCCTTTTTTGGCAAGTTCTATGGCGCGTGCCATATACATTTCATCATGTTCAGTAAAAGGAACTTGGCTTTGCATTGTTACTCCCCTAAGCGGGCAATTTCTTCGCCAAATTCGCGTATATCTTCAAACGAGCGATAAACAGAGGCAAATCTTACATACGCTACTTTATCGAGCTTTTTGAGGGCTTCCATAATGCATTCACCAACCAAATGGCTTGAAATTTCTCGCTCGCCTGTAGCACGCAACTGCGATTTTATTATATTCACTACTTCGTCTACTTGCTCTGTGCTCACTGGGCGTTTTTCGAGTGCGCGATTTAAGCCATTTAATAATTTATCTTCGTTAAATGGTTCGCGGCTGCCGTCTTGTTTAATAACACGAGGCATAACCAGTTCAGCGCCTTCAAATGTAGTAAAGCGCTCATGGCAGTCGTTGCACTCACGGCGCCTGCGAACTTGATGGCCTCCACCAACAAGGCGTGAGTCAATAACTTTAGTATCTTTTGCGGTACAAAATGGACAATGCATAGCTCGGTACTTCCGTTTTAAAACAAAAAAGACCGCTAAATAGCGGTCTTTTATCTTAGCAAAAAAATAGGGCCTGTTGACCTTTCAGGATTAAATTTGTTCTATCTATGGGTGATTTAATCGCGGCGCGAGGTTTGTAACCTAGTGGGCTAAGTAAAAACCGAGCAACAAAGAGTAAATCGCCCCTAGGACGAACCCGAGGGCAGTGCATGTTTGGCATTTATGCTGCGTTATCGCCTATTTGTGTGGAGTAACCACACTACATAGACTCTGCCTTGCCTAAAAACCAAACATACTACTGCAAATTAAACCTCGAAAGATAAACAGGCCCCTAGCCTATGTGATCTAAATTACTGCTGCTTATGCAATTAAGCGTAAACAGGTAATTTTGCACAAATTGCTTTTACTTTTTCTTTAACTTGCGCCTGTACAGATTCATCAGTGATGTTATCTAGTACGTCACAAATCCAGCCAGCAAGCTCTTTTGATTCTTCTTCTTTGAAACCACGACGAGTGATTGCAGGAGAACCAATACGCAAACCAGATGTTACAAACGGAGAACGTGGATCGTTTGGCACTGAGTTTTTGTTAACTGTGATGTTAGCGTTACCAAGGGCTGCATCTGCATCTTTACCAGTAATATCTTTATCGATTAAATCGAGTAGGAATAAGTGGTTTTCAGTTTTGTCAGATACGATTTTGTAGCCGCGCTCTTGCATTACAGCAACCATTGCTTTTGCGTTTTTAACAACTTGTGTTTGGTATACTTTAAATTCTGGTTGAAGCGCTTCTTTAAATGCCACTGCTTTTGCTGCAATAACATGACATAAAGGACCACCTTGGCCACCAGGGAAAACTGCGCTGTTAAGCTTTTTATAGATTGCTTCATCGCCACATGCAGAGATAATTAAACCACCACGAGGACCAGCAAGTGTTTTATGCGTAGTTGTAGTTACAACATGTGCATGAGGAACTGGGCTTGGGTAAACGCCTGCCGCAATTAAACCTGCAACGTGAGCCATATCAACAAACAGGTAAGCACCTACTTTGTCAGCAATTTCACGGAATTTAGCCCAATCAACAATACCTGAGTACGCTGAGAAACCACCAATAATCATTTTTGGTTTATGCTCAAGTGCTAGTGCTTCAACCTGTGCGTAATCAATTTCGCCCGTTGTTTCATCTAGTCCGTATTGAATTGCATTGTAAAGCTTACCAGAGAAGCTTACGTGTGATCCGTGAGTTAAGTGACCACCATGAGCTAAGCTCATACCAAGTACAGTGTCGCCTGCTTCTAATAGCGCTAGAAAAACAGCAGCATTAGCTTGCGAACCAGCATGTGGTTGTACGTTTGCGTAGTCAGAACCAAATAACTCGTTAGCACGGTCAATTGCTAATTGCTCAACAACATCAACGTGCTCACAACCGCCATAATAACGTTTGCCAGGGTAACCTTCTGCGTATTTATTTGTAAGCTGTGAACCCTGCGCTTCTAGTACGCGTGGGCTACAGTAGTTTTCTGAAGCGATTAGTTCAATGTGCTCTTCTTGGCGAGCAGTTTCTTTGTTTATCGCGTCAAATAACTCTGGATCAAAATCCGAAATATTCATGCTACGTTCTAACATTGGGGTCTCCTAGGGCAACGTGTATGGTGTTTTTTAGAGGCTTTATTGTACGCTTTAAACGACTCTTTGCCTACGCTCTTAAGTTGAGGATATTTAAACAGGGATTGAAACTATTTCACAGACTTTTTAAGATGATATTTTCTTATAAAACCATAACGATTTTAAATGAATGCTATTTCCTACATTTAATTAGTAAATGCAACTCACTAGATTTAAAAGCCTATAGTTATAAAAAAAGGCGGCTTAACCGCCTTTTTGAATTAATTAACTTAGCCAAGTTTAGCAAGTATTTCTGTACGTAATGCGTCGTAATCGGCCTTTATATCGCTTGCTAGACATGGTTTTGCTAGTGCGTCGCTAAGTGGTTTTGGCATACCTAATTCAATATTTAAAATACCCTCTACGCTTTCTTTAAACTTAGCAGGGTGAGCTGTGGCTAAAAAGATGCCCGCTGCACCAGGCGCTCGATTTTCAACAAGACCTTGGTACGCAATAGCAGTGTGAGGCTCTGCAACATAACCCGTTTGTTGAATTTTTTTCATCACCGATTGCGTGTCTTCCTCGTTTACGCTAGTTGAATAAAAATTATCGTAGCTAAACCAGTTATTATCTAACATTGTTTGCACACGCGGCCAGTTGTTTGGCTTACTTACATCCATTGCATTTGAAAGCGACTCAAGTGTTGCGTTTGGCGTCCAGGTTTTATCAAGCATAAAGCGCGGCACAGTATCATTTTGGTTGGTGGTTGCACTTAATTTACCTACAGGTAAGCCAATAACCGCACCAATCATTGCAGCACATACATTACCAAAGTTGCCACTTGGCACTGATATATGCGCTGTTGCGCGTTTTTCTTTTGGTAGTTGTGCAATGGCCTCAAAGTAATAACAAACCTGAGCAACTAAACGGCTAATATTAATTGAATTAGCAGAATTAAGCCCAAGTGTTGATTTAACTTCTTCATCTAAAAAGGCATTTTTAACCAACTCTTGGCAATCATCAAAACTGCCATCAACTGCATAACAATGAATATTGTTACCTAACGTAGTAAATAGCTTTTGCTGAGCAAGTGAAATTTTGCCTTTAGGATATAAGATGACAACATCGATATTCGGCTTGTTATAAAAAGCATGTGCAACGGCTGCACCAGTATCGCCCGATGTTGCGGTTAAAATAGTTACTTTTTCATCTTTATTAAATTGCGTTAAACACTCAGCCATAAAGCGACCACCAAAGTCTTTAAACGCAAGCGTAGGACCATGAAACAACTCTAAGCAGTATGTATTCTCTTCAACTTCCTCCAGCTTAACTGGAAAGTTAAATGCATTTTTAACCATTTGTGCCACAGTGTCGCTAGGCAGCTCATCACCAATTAGGTGAGATAATATTTTGCCACTGCGTGTAACAAAGTCCATATCAAGCAAAGCATGAACATCGGACAGTGGGGCAAGGGATTCAGGGAAAAACACACCTTGATTACGACCCAAACCTGTTTTTACGGCTTCAACGAACGACACTTTTTGTGAGCTATCTTTTAAATTATGTAATTGCATGACTACCTATCCTATAAAACTGTTAATTGACGCGTGCCGTCGTTATCTAATTTACAAATGTGGCAAAAGCCTTGCTCGTTAATGTAATTTGCCTCTAACCACTGCGCGCATTGCTTTGCAGCTTCAAGTGTTTTACATACACTAAACAAGGTAGGTCCTGCGCCCGAAATACTCACTATTTCAGCGCCCAACGCTGGTAAGCTTGCTTTGGCTTCACTAAAACCTTTAATAAGCGGTGCGCGGTAAGGTTCTGCTATTTCATCTTTCATTATGCTCAGTGCATCGTCAAAACGATTAGTCAACAGTAAGCTACTAAATGCCGATAAACGCTGTGCAAACTCAACACTTGCATGCATGCTCAACTCTTTTGGTAAAACCGAGCGCGCTTTTGCAGTGTTGAGTGAAAAACCAGGGAACGCAGCAACGTAGTACCAATTTTCATCAACAGGCAGTGCAATCGATTTATCAGGGATTAAATCACCTGTTAATTGCAAACCACCTAAATAGCATGGCGTGATGTTGTCGTAATGACGACCACCGCTCACTACAGCTTCAAAGTCAGCCATAAGCTCAATAAGCTCAACCTGACTTAAGTTAGTTTGTGCAAACTTATCAAGGGCAGCAAAGGTAGCCACGACCGAGCATGCACTAGAACCAAGTCCAGATCCAATTGGTAAATTCTTTTTAAGCTCGAGCTTTACGCTTGGCATATCAGGCGCGACATGCGCTCTAAAATGTACTAAACACTGGTACGCTAAGTTTTCATTCGCATCACTTGGTAACTTGTGAGCGTAGTCGCCAGTACAAATAAATTCGTCACTTGGTGCTGCACTTACAACAGCTACATCGCCTAATAAACTACCATCGATTGGCGCAAGCGCTGCGCCAAGTGCATCAAAACCCACTGCAAAATTACCAATAGACGCCGGAGCATATACTTCAATCATAACGAGCTCCTAGCGCGATAGTGTTTTTAAAATATCAGCAAATACACCCGCTGCTGTTACTTCAGAGCCGGCACCATAACCACGAATTACAAACGGACGTGGCTGGTAGTATTGGCTTAAAATAGCAAGCGCGTTTTCGCCATCGCGAATTACATTAAGCGCATGTTTTTCATCAACAGCCTCAATACCTACTTTACAGTGACCTTCTTTAATTGTACCTACATAACGAAGTACCTTTCCTTCGCTCGCAGCACTTTGAATGCGGTCATTAAAATCAGCATCTAGGCTTGGTAGTTTTGCCATAAACTCATCAACGCTATCACCTTGTGCAAAACCTTGTGGTAATACTGACTCAACTTCAATATCGCTTAGCTCCAACTTCATACCGGCTTCGCGAGCAATGATCAGTAACTTACGTGCTACATCAGTACCCGATAAATCATCACGAGGATCTGGCTCAGTAAAACCGCTTTCTTTGGCTTTAATAGTTGCCTCAGAAAGTGATAAACCATCTTGAAGTGCGCCAAACATATACGAAAGTGAGCCTGATAAAATACCGCTAAACTCTAGTAACTCATCACCGGCACCAAATAATGACTGCAAGTTATCGATTACTGGTAAACCTGCACCAACGTTAGTTTCGTATAAAAATTTACGATTATTCTTTTGCGTAGCAGCTATTAAATCTTGGTAATACGTGTATGAGCTTGTTGTCGCTTTTTTATTAGCTGCAACCACATGAAAACCTGCATTTAAAAAGTCTACGTACTGCGCAGCAAGTGCATCTGAAGATGTACAATCTACTAATACCGGATTCACTAAGTGGTTTTGCTTAACAAATTGCTCTACTAATTTTAAATCAAATGCTTGCTCAGATGAGGCCAATTTTTGCTGCCAATCACTAAAAGCGATGCCTTCGTTATCAAGGTGTAATTGACGAGAGTTAGCAACACCATACAAGTTAAGTTTAATATTACGCTTTTCAAGCCAAGCTTGCTGGCGCTCAAGCTGATTAATAAGCTCTTGCCCTACTAAGCCACAACCTAGTAAAAACACATCAATTGACGGCACATGCGTGAAAAAGTTTTCATGGCATATTTTTACAGCGTCATTACATAACTCACCATCAATTACCGCAGAAATAGCACTTTCTGTAGAATCCTGTGCAATTGCCACAATATTTACTTGCGCTTGTGCAAGCGATGCAAAAAACTTAGCCGCTAAGCCACGGTGTGCGCGCATGTTGTCGCCCACTAAAGTAACAATGGCTAAATTACGCTGTACTTGAACAGGCTCAATAAGCCCTGCTTGTAATTCAAGCTCAAATGCAGTTTGTAGCGCATCGAGTGCAAGTGCTAGGTCTGTTTCGTGCACACAAAAACTAATACTAAATTCACATGATGATTGCGTGATCAATACAATTGATACGTTATCGTGAGCAAGCGCGTTAAATACCTTAGATGCCATGCCTACTTTACCTTTCATGCCTGGGCCTGAAACAGTTAACATTGCAAGGTCTTGTAAGCTAGAAAGCGCTTTTACGGGCTCATCAGATGAATAATCGTTACCAATTAATGAGCCTTGTGCGTCTGGGTTATGCGTATTTTTAATTTCACATGGCACGCCTGCTTTAGCACACGGTAAAATTGTTTTTGGGTGAAGTACTTTTGCACCAAAGTAAGAAAGCTCCATCGCTTCTTTATAAGATAAAAAATCTACTTTAGTGGCTTTTTTAATATAACGAGGATCAGCGCTATATACGCCATCAACGTCAGTCCAAATTTGGCAAATCTCAGCTTCTAAACATGCCGCAGCAATAGCTGCTGAGTAATCTGAGCCATTACGGCCAAGCGTCGTAAGCTCACCTTTATCATTACTCGCCGTAAAACCAGGCATAATATAAATAGTTGCAGGGTTTTCTTTAAGCACAGCTTGAAAGCGAGCTTTACTTGCCACTAAATCAGCTTCTGCATCAATGTAGCCACCAGTTGAAGCAATACAGCTTGTTGCTTCTAAGTACCTTGCATCTTGTGAGCTCAATAAAGCCTGCATTAAAGAAACGCTAACGCGCTCTCCAAAGCTAATTACAAATGCGCGAACTTGATCAGGGCAACACTGTATAAGCGACACGCCATCTAATTTATTTTTAAGCTCGCCTAGGTCTGGCCAGCTTGTAACGACTACGCCACTTTTTTCAACGTCAGCTTTTAAGCCTTCACAACGACTCGCTAATGCTTGCCATTGCTTCGAAAAATCTAAGCCTTGCTCTGCAGCACTTGCAAGTGCAACTAGCGAATCGGTCATTCCACCTGGAGCAGAAAGCACCAATAACATTTCATCTTTTAATTGTGCTTTAACTAACTGAGCTACCTGTTGTAAGCATGCATAATCGGCAAGTGAAGACCCACCAAATTTTAAAACTCGCATTGTTTATGTTCCTCATCCCATAAAACGAAAAAAGGCCTGTGTTCTAAGTGAACACAGGCCTTTAAATTTGTTGCACCGACCTATGCCACTATCCAGTAAGAATGATGGTTGTAATAATAATGGTCAGTACGCGATTAATTGTTTTCATATGTTAAGACTGCCTTAACAAAGGCTATGCTGTCAACCCTAAATTAAAAGATAAAACAGCCTTTTTTAACATGAAAAAACCTAATGAATGCCAAATTTATGCAATATTTCATTCAAGCTTGATTTATTAATAGGTTTATCAATAAAATCAATTGCGCCAAGTTGGGCGACTCGTTGCTTCATTTTTTCCTGTATATCAGCAGAAATAACCAACACAAAGCACTCTATTTTTTCTGTTTTTATAGTTTCAAGTACTTGTATACCATCAACCTCTGGCATGGTGAGGTCTAGGCACAGTAAATCAAAGTTTTGTGCTCTTAAAAGATCGAGGGCGTTTGCTCCATTTATAGCTTGTTGTATATCTGCGTCTATACACTCATTTAAACACCGCACGACTTGTTTACGAGCAACAGCAGAATCATCACAGACTAATATCGAAAATTTCATCATGTTTACTACTACACAACCATCAAAGTTATTAAAAGACCATCTTTCTTTGCACTCAGGACACTTTAACACGCATCTAAGTACTTAGCGCATTAATAATTCAATGCAATGATAAATATAGAATTAACTCATTTAAATATGATTAACGAAACTAAATTCTAATCAAACTTACAAAACTTAACGTCTAACAAATTTACTAATTCATAGCTGAGTTTAATTACATTAATACTACATACCTACTTAATTAGATTTATCTTATTAAATTTTAACTTTTTTATTTATTTTTAGAGGTTTATTGACTAACTTTTAAATTACAATAGTAACGTTACAAAAATAACAAAGGATGAACAAGTCACTCATGTTACAAAAAAGCCTTTCTAAGAAGCTGCTAACAAGCGTTTTATCCGTTTATTTTTTGCTTACCTTCGTAGTGACTTGCGGACAGGTGCTTGCTGAATATCTCAATACTAAAGACTATATACGTGATGAATTAAGTACATTACAAAAAACCTTTAGTCGTAGCTTAACACGTGCAATTTGGGAGCTTAATACCAAGCAAACAATTACAACAGCAGAAGGTTTACTCGCCATTCCCATGATTGAAGGGATTATTGTTCGAGACGACAGCGGCGAAATTATTTCACAGTTAGGGCGCTCGCTCGACATACATAAGCTATATAACCAACAGTTAGTACAAGAAGAAGCTATTTTAGAAGACGCGAAATCCGGTCTGTTTGGTTACACCTTTCCACTTATTTTTGAATTTTCTGGCCGTGCTACCCAAGTGGGCGACGTTACCTTGTTCTCTAGCCGAGAAGTTGTTTTAAGCCGAATTATGGTATCAATCTACTTTTTGATTGGTAATGCGATGATTAAAACTACCTTTTTAATCATTTTATTTTTAATGGCATTTAGAAAGCTTCTTACAGATCCCTTAGCTGAGCTTACTGAGCAACTAGAAAACCTAGAATTAGATGAGCTAGAAGGACAACACATAGAAATAGAAACAGAGGAGCATAACGAACTAAAAGTAATGGAGCAGTCGTTTAACAAACTAATAGATAAAGTGGTTCAGTACAGAAAAGAGCTTGAGCACACCCAAAAAGAACTTATTATTAGTAACGAAAAGCTCGATCATCACAACATACAACTTGAGCAAGACGTAGCCCGTAAAACATCAAACTTAAGCCAAGCAATGATGGAATTACAACAGCAAAAATACGAACTTGAGAAGCAAAAAATTGTGCTCACTGAAGAAATAGACTTACGCCGCAGCACAGAGCAAGAGCTAATTACAAAACAAACTGAATCTCAGCGTTATATAGAGGAATTAAGCCTTGCACAGGAACGTTTATTGGGCACAGAGAAGATGGCCGCACTAGGCGGGCTTGTGGCGGGTATTACGCATGATATTAACACCCCTATTGGTATAGGTGTAACGGCAATATCGTTTTTGCAAGAACGCTTAAATAAACTCGAAAGTGCTTATAGTGAAAAAACACTTTCACCAAAAGCACTAGAAGAATTTATTAACGAAGCAAAACAAAGTACAAGCTTGTTAACCACTAACTTAGATAGAGCCTCAGAGCTTATTGCTAGCTTTAAGCAAATAGCGGTCGATCAGGCCAGTGAAGCTGTAAGAACTATTAACTTTAAAGATTACACTAACGAAGTAATACGCTCACTGCATCCAAAACTAAAAAAGACATCCCATACAATAAAATTAGAATGCCCTGATGATTTAGTTTTAAATTTACCGGCAGGCGCCATCAGCCAAATTTTTACTAACTTAATTATGAATTCACTCATTCATGGCTTTGAAGGTAAAAGCAACGGTGTGATGGATATCAAAATAAGCGCAGATGACACTAACTTAACGATTGATTACAAAGATGACGGTAACGGAGTTACCAGTGAGCAATTGAAAAAATTGTTTGACCCATTCTTTACGACTAAACGCGATGAGGGCGGAAGCGGATTAGGTACCCATATAATGTTTAATTTAGTTAAACAAACTCTTAGTGGATCTATTGATGCAACGAGTGAACCTGGTAAAGGTCTGCGTTACTATATTCAATTTCCAAAGAACATGGCTAAGCCAATGCCTATTTTTGATAAATATGAATAAAAAAGTATATGCATTAAATTATTAGGGCGTATTGTTCTTTGGTGGTTGAATTTGCAGAAATATGTTTGGTTTTTAGGCAGGGCAGAGCCTATGTAGTGTGGTTATTCCCCATAAATAGGCGATAACGCAGCATAAATACCAAACATGCGCTGCCCTTTGAGCTCGATCTAGGGACGATTAACTCTTTGTTGCCTACATGGATGTAGGTAAGGGGCGTGAGCAGGACGCGGAAGCTTTGCTCAGTTTTTACTTATTCTTACATGGATGTAAGCCAGTAGAATAACGCAGGAGCAGTTACCGAGCCCACTAGGTTACAAACCTAGCGCCGCGATTTAATCTTCCTTGGATTGAACAAATTTCAATCCATAAAATTCAACACGCCCTAGTAACAAATCAGTCATTTCGAGATGCTGTTTTTATTGCTATGATTGGACAAATTTTTCAAATGGATCAATTCCCCTATGTGGTTTAGTAACCTTATTTGTTACCGCTTTAAGCAAGACGTTTCATACACCCAAGAAGATTTTGATAAAGCATTAGAGCAAGATTTATTTCGCCCATGTACTGGTCAAGAGCTTGCAACATTTGGTTGGACGAAAGCGTTTGGAAAGCATGGCGAAACACTATCGCATTTTTCTCAAAAAAGTATTTTAGTTTGCGCAAAACGTGAAGAAAAAGTACTCCCAGCTTCTGTTATCAACGAACTAGTTGCTGAGAAAATTGATCAGATAGAAGCCGAAGAAAACCGCCCGGTTAAAAAGAAAGAAAAAGACGAATTAAAAGAAAACATTCTTCATACTCTTCTACCCCAGGCATTTAAAAAGTCGAGCTTACAATTTGCCTTTATTGACCAAGAAAATGGCTGGGTGGTTGTAAATAGTGGCAGCTTTAATAAAGCTGAAGAGCTACTGGCACTACTTCGTAAATCGTTAGGAACGCTCCCAGTTGTACCTGCGTTTGCTAACTACGACCTAGATGTATTCTTAACTGATTGGTTAACTAACTTTAGTACACCAGAAGGCTTTGCTATTGGCTCTGACGCTGAGCTTGAAGAAGCTGACGACAGCGGTGCACAAGTAAAACTAAAAGGCCATGATCTGGCATGTGATGAGGTTAAATCGCACTTAGAAAGTGGTAAACGCGTAACTAAACTGGCACTTGATTGGCAAGAACGCCTCAAGTTTATGCTGCAAAACGATGGCTCTATCAAGCGTTTAAGCTACTCTGAAACTCTAAAAGAAGAGAACGCAGATATTCCTAAAGAAGATATGGCTTTAAAACTTGATGCTGACTTTATTTTAGCTTCTGAGGAAATAAAGCAATTACTTGAAGAACTAACTGCTGGCTTAGGTGACGTTGAAGATTTAGAAAAAGCGTAAATACCACAACCTACATAAATATTTAAGCGCTTTGAAGCATTAAATAGACCCACATATAAGCAGGTTGGTATAACAGATAAAAAATCCGATAGCAGTTTACTGCTATCGGATTTTTTAATGGAATTTTTAGAAGCGCTTATTTATATATTTGTTATCCGCGAACAGAATTTAGCTAACGTTCGGCGTATTAAAACCTAAGGTAATCATCTTTTAAGTAAGAGCTTACAGCAAGGTTCAAAGGAAAGTTATGTAGAGTGATATGAGATTATCTGTATTCACTTCAAGCCGGAATGCACAAAAACTGAAATTTTGATTTTAATTGAAATCATTAACTTATTTGTGCAGATAACTTATTTTAGCTTTTAGCGTCTTCAACTTTAGGTTGGCGATATATTTTTATAATGTGGTATAAATTTACAAGCGACAATAAGCCGTTGGTAAAAATAACAGGTACTGCGCCAATGGCAAAACCGTATGCAGTAAATACAATACAACCAAACATGTTGTACCAACGCAGTTTTACTACATCTGTCATTGTTAACGATGCAACCAATAAAGCTGATGCAATATAGCCTAAATATTCCCAACTCAATTGTTCTCTCCTAGCCTTTAGGTTAGCATTACATGTACTGCTAACTTATGGCACTTATAAGTATTGCAAAGTTACAACAAAATAAAAAAGCTAACTTGCTTAAAAACCTGAAAAAGTTTGCCGGAAAATACCAGCAAATTCTTAAATCATTACACGGGAAATGAAGGTAAAATAATACTATTAGCAAAGCTAATAATATTAGTAGCAAGTTAGCGTAAATTCTTAGTGTCTTAATGCTAACGTCATTAAGATGTAATAAATAGGACAAATGTCCGAAGAGCACATTGATGTTTCAATACCATTTTTCTAGTTACCTTGTTGATCAGCTTTTAACCTTTGCCGGTAGTAGCTATCAACAATCAAAAAAAGAAGTTCTGATCCATCAAGATCAGCCTTTAAGCAAGCTTGTGCTTGTACGCAGTGGCACTGTGTCGTTTAGTTACGACGTAGGTAATGGACGACGCCTGCTGTTAGGACAATTGGATTGTAACAACACCCTTATTGGTGAAATAGAAGCGCTAAATAATAATCCGTGTATTTATACGGTAACGTGCTTTAGCGATGTAACTTATAATCTTATTGAATTAAGACATTGGCGTGCTCTGCTGCTTGAAAAACCAGAACTGAGTTTATACACCGCACAAACTATTGCGGCTAAATTTCAGGAAAACCAAAAAATCAATTTAGATAAGCTACTACTACCATTGAGCTACAACATAGCCAAAGATTGCTTACTAAGAGCCGAGAACAACAACCCTACGCTACTTAGAGCCTATCCAACTGTAAATGCTGAAGCCGAACGCTTTGCTACCACTGAGCGAGCTTACAGACGTGTTGTTACAGAACTTGTCGAAAAAGGCTTGGTACTTAGAAGTAACGATGGCTTACAAGCAGTCGATATACCAAAGCTAAGTGAATACGTAGATAGCTTTGCTCAACTTTAAGTTATTTAAAATTTACCCATAAAAAAAAGGCCTTAACGGCCTTTTTTTATTTACACAAATTACTGATTACTTCTCTAGCAAAATGTCATGAATTTTCACAAGATCAGATTTACCTGCAATAATTTCATCCGGTGTTAAACCCGATAGTTCATGCGGGAACACTAACCACTCTTCAGACTCATGAATATAATAATCTGGAACAGTGTCTACTTTTGAGTTTTTTGGCTTGTAGTACGGACATGCAATACGAATATCACGTGGCAAGTTTAAGCGCATAAGCTCTGAAAGCTTTTCTTTTAATGCAACAATACTACGACCAGAGTCAAATACATCATCAACAATTAATAATGAGTCGCCTGCATTTGCGTTCTCAACAATGTAATGCAAACCGTGGACTTTAATTTCTTTAGATTGTTTACCAATACCGTAATAAGACGATGTACGTACTGCAATGTGGTCAGTCTCAATGCCTTTATAATCGTAATATTCTTGAACAGCAATACCGATCGGTGCACCACCTCGCCAAATACCAATAATAAAATCAGGACGAAAGCCATCTTGGTATACTTGTGCCGCTACGCGGAACGAATCTTCAAGCAGCTGTTGAGCTGTGATGTAGCACTTATCTGACATAATTAGAAACCCCAGTGGTGGATATAAGATTTGAGCGCAGCTTAGAGTTAAGCAAAAATTAAACTCAAACAGGTATTGGCGACGGATTTTACCGCAAATGAAATAAAATTGCTTGCCTGTAAATTAAAAAATAGGCACCCAAAGGTACCTATTTTTAGTGTAAAAAGCATAATTTAGTAAATATTATGCTTTTTCTTGTAGGGTACGAGCAACCGTACGCATACCTTGAGTTGTTGCGCCCGCTGCCCATTGGCTTGTACTGCCCATGTTAAAAGCAGCAGCTAAATCTATGTGCACCCAACCTTTGCCATCGTTTGGCACAAAGCGTGATAAAAAGCCTGCAGCATTCGATGCACCGCCGTAACCGCCACCCTTTTGTGCACGGCTATTTGCCGTATCAGCATAAGGAGATGGGCAGTTTTGTTGATGCCATTTTTCAAGAGGAAGTGGCCAAGCAGCTTCCATTTCTTGAGATGCAAAACTTTCAACTTCACGTGCAAGTTCTTTATCAAGTGCAAATAATGCATTGTACTCTTGGCCAACAGCAACAAGCGCTGCTCCAGTTAGTGTTGCTGCATCAATGATAAGTGGAGCGCCAGTCTCTCCTGCTGCCATTAAGCCATCAGCAAGTACTAAGCGACCTTCAGCATCCGTGTTTACAATTTCAACTGTTGTGCCATTTTTGTAAGTAAGAATGTCACCTAATTTGTATGCATGACCCGAAATTAAGTTCTCAGCACAACATAAAAACAGCTTAATACGTTTTTCAATACCACGGTTAATAGCCAATGCTAAACCTGCTGTTACTGTTGCAGCGCCGCCCATGTCGCACTTCATACCAAGCATACCTTCGCTTGATTTAATTGAGTAACCACCTGAGTCAAACGTAATACCTTTACCTACAAGCGCAGCACTTACTGGTGCATTTTCGTCGCCTGTTGGGTTGTAATCAAGCTCAAGCAATACTGGTGGGCGAACACTACCGCGACCAACTGCATGAATACCAATCCACTGTTGTTCTAGTAACGCATCACCTTTAATAATTTGGTAACTTACATGTTCAGGCGCTAATGATTGAATAAACTCAGCTGCTTTTTCAGCTAGGCTTTCTGGGTATATGTCATCGGCAGTACCGTTAACCATTTCACGTGCCCAAATTGCTGACGTTTTTAAGTGAGCAAGTTCTTTAATATCTGATTGTGCGTTATCAACAAACTCAACACCGTTTAATGATTTTGGTGTTACAAAGCCTTGGTAAAAAGCCCACTGGCTTTCTGTACACCAAGTATCACCTGCTAATTCAACATTTTTAACGCCTTGGCTTGCAATAGTACGGCCTGCTTTTTGAACATTTTTTAATGTGTCTTGCTCAGATAAATGAACAGTTGCACCGCGCTCGTTAAAAGACAATGACGCATTATCGCCCCAATGACTCGCTGCTGCTTGTTCGCTTAGTTGAACAACAAATTTTTCACTCATGTTAGAATTCCCTTGCACTTAAATGTGCCACCGAGTTTACTATAGAGCGCTTAAGTTCCCAACAGCTTGAGATAAATAACATAAATCACACTGCTGAGCAGTGTTTACGCTTTGGAAGTTATTATGAAGTACACGCCAGCGCTGCAACCAGCCATATTATTAAAGCGCTACAAACGCTTTTTAGCTGATTTACAATTAAGTGATGGCAGCGAATTTACCGCCCACTGTGCAAATACAGGTAAAATGACGGGATGCGCTGAGCCATGCTTTACTGCTTTTTATTCAAAGAGCGATAACGCAAAACGAAAATACCCGCATTCATTAGAGCTTACGCAAAATAACTTATCGCAGCTTATTTGTGTAAATACAGCGGTGGCTAATAAAGTAGTTGAAGAAGCAATAAACAATAATGTGATAAGCGAGCTACTCGACTACAGTCAATTGCAAAGCGAAGTTAAGTACGGCAGCGAAAACAGTCGTATCGACTTTTTACTCACAGACGAAAATAAGCCCGATTGCTATGTAGAAGTTAAATCAGTCACATTATTAAGCGAAGATACACCACAAAGCGGGCAAGGCTACTTTCCTGATGCGCAAACAGTGCGTGGACAAAAACATATCCGCGAACTAATAGAAATGATCGAACAAGGCCACCGAGCAGTATTACTGTTCGCTGTTTTGCATGAGGGAATAAATACCGTAAGTGCAGCTGCGCATATTGATAAAAAATACGCCACGTTATTAAACCAAGCAATAATAGCCGGTGTTGAAGTATTAGCATACAAAGCCAAAATTTCAGCTAATGGAGTCTTACTTCATAAAAGAATAGTATTTATAGAATAGTGTAATAAACCAACGGATTGAACTAAGCGTAATTTACAAAGTACTCCAATTATAGAAAGTGGTAAAAAGTGAATTATTAAAATTAACTTGTTTTTAAAGCTTTTGCCCATATAACAAGGCAAGTTTTAGAAAGCGAATATGTGAATTAATTAAAAGTGTAAATAAACTATTAATACACTTTTTTACTCAGTAAGCATGGTTGAAGCTAATTCGATTAATTAAAAATAAATTTGCCTAGGGTATAAGATTCTGTTATTTATACCGCCGGCTAATGCTGAGGCATTAAATTAAGGATTTAGGAGAGAGTTATGCCAGACCAAAAGAAACATGGTTTATTGGCTCAAGCCGGTTTAGAACCATACCAAGAAAAACCAGGCGAAGAGTACATGAATGATGCACAACGTGCTCATTTTAGAGCAATTTTAGAGACTTGGCGTAACGATTTACGTAACGAAGTTGATCGTACTAAATCGCACATGCAAGACGAAGCTGCTAACTTTCCTGACCCAGTTGACCGCGCTGCACAAGAAGAAGAATTCTCTTTAGAACTTCGTACTCGTGACCGCGAACGTAAATTAATCAAAAAAATTGAAAAAACAATTAATTTGATTAAAGAAGATGATTTTGGCTTTTGTGAGTCTTGTGGCATCGAAATTGGCATACGTCGCTTAGAAGCACGTCCTACTGCCGATTTATGCGTAGACTGTAAAACACTTGCAGAAATCAAAGAAAAGCAATCTGGACGCGGCTAATTAAAACTTATTAGTTAGTTATGTCTCCTACAGCCGTTACTGCGCCTATGCGTAAATATCGCGGTCGTTTTGCGCCGTCTCCTTCTGGGCCATTACATTTTGGCTCACTTGTAGCGGCTGTGGGTAGCTATTTAGATGCAAAAGCTAATCAAGGAAAATGGTTAGTTCGTATTGAAGACATTGACACTACGCGCGTGGTTAAAAACGCCGACTCCGATATTCTAAATACCTTACAAGCCTACGCCCTTTATTGGGATGAACCTGTTGTATACCAAACACAGCGCCTGTCTTTATATCAAGATATTACCCACTCACTTTTAGAGCAAAACCTTGTTTATGGTTGCACCTGTACTCGCAAGCAGATAAAAGCCATTGGCGGTATTTATCAGGGGCATTGCAAAGCACTTAATCATCATACTCAATCCGGCGCGCTTCGTTTAGTTCAGCAACATCCAACGACTCAATTTAGTGATTTAATTCAAGGTGATATATCGGTAAATAGTGCATTATCCCACGAAGATTACTTAATTAAACGCAGTGACGGTTTATTTGCATATCAACTTGTTGTGGTCGTCGATGATATCGATCAAAGCATAAATCGAATTGTAAGAGGCGCAGATTTAATTGAACCAACAGCTCGGCAAATTAGTTTGTTTAAACAACTCGACAGCCCTGTACCTGAATTTGCTCATTTACCTTTAGCGGTTGCCAAACCCGGTTTTAAACTATCTAAACAAAATTATGCCCCCGCCATTTGTAAGCAAAATCCAAAGCCTGCTTTAATTAGCGCTTTTGAATTTTTAGGGCTACCTGTTATAGCTGATTTAAGCGACTTAAATATAGAACAATTAATCGATTGGGGAATTAAAAACTTTAGCTTAAAACAGGTCCCCCAAGTATCCGAAATACAAATTTCTCAACATCCACATAGCCAGAAAGTCCAATTTACACATTTAAGTAAATAAAATAGCTAAAAACGGCTTAATTTCAACACATCAACTTAATTTTTAAACCCTGCTGGTATATGATAGCCGCCTAAATATATGCTAATTACGTCAAACAGCTTGTACTGGGTTATAACCGCCCTATTTGCTGTAACTTTTGATTGCGATGCAGAGTCAATCACACCTTCTAGGAGACAGACTATTATTTCCAAGCTTTTTCAATTTTGCCGACAAATAATCGGCCCGAATACCAGTGCCGAAAGCGCTTCTGTAAGCAGTGAACCTATTGTTGTCACTCGTGGTGAGCATGGTATTTCTCGCAAACAATTTAGCCCAAATGCAATCAAAGTATTATACCGCTTAAAAGACGGTGGCTACGATGCCTACCTTGTTGGTGGTTGTATTCGCGATATATTGTTAGGCCAACAGCCAAAAGATTTTGACGTAGTTACTAATGCAACTCCAGAACAGGTAAAAAAACTATTTAGAAACTGTCGCCTGATAGGTCGTCGCTTTCGTCTAGCACACATTGTATTTGGCCGTGAAATTATCGAAGTGGCAACAATGCGTGGCCACCACGAAGCGCAAGAAGACAAAAATCAAATAAGCCAATCAAGCAATGAGGGCCAACTACTACGTGATAACGTATTTGGCAGTATTGAAGAAGATGCAGAGCGCCGCGACTTTTCAATCAACGCACTTTATTACTCAATTAAAGATTTTAGTATTCACGATTACGCCAACGGCTTAGCGGCAATTAAAGCTAAACAAATCGAGCTTATTGGCGACCCTGAAACGCGTTACCGCGAAGACCCTGTTCGTATGTTACGTGCAGTACGTTTTGCCACTAAGCTTGATATGAGCATTGCGCCTAAAAGTGAAAAGCCAATTAGCGAGCTTGCAAGCTTGCTTGATAACATTCCGCCAGCACGTTTATTTGAAGAAATTCTTAAACTGTTTTTAAACGGCAAGGCCGAAGCTAACTTTTTAATGCTGCGTAAATACGGCTTATTCCGCTCACTTTTTCCTGAACTTGATAAAATTTTAGATAAAAACCCAAGTGGCTTAGAGCACACGCTTATTCAGCAAATGTTTCAAAATACCGACAAGCGTATTAATGCCGATAAAAAAGTAACACCGGCGTTTATTTTTGCTGCCCTACTTTGGTTCCCACTGCTTGAGCGCACTAAAAAAATTCAAAGCCAAGAGCAACTATCTGAATACGATGCTTTCGCACAAGCAATGAATAAAGTACTAAGCGATAATTCACAGCATATAGCTGTTCCTAAGCGCTTTACTTTAGGTGCTCGCGATATTTGGCATATTCAGCACCGCTTAGATAAACGTGCTGGCCAACGTGCATACAGGCTAACGCAACAGCCTCGCTTTAAAGCCGCTTACGACTTTTTATTATTACGCGTAGATGCAGGCGAAACTCAGCATACAGAGCTTGCTCAGTGGTGGACACAATACTTAAGTAAAGATATAAACGGCCAAAAAGAGATGGTTAAAAGCTTAGGTCATCAAGGTGGTCCTAAGCCGCGAAAGCGCCGTCGCCCTACTAAAAAGCCAACTGAGTAATAACATGCATTGTGTTTATTTGGGTTTAGGTGCCAACCTAAACTCACCAAAAGAGCAGCTTGATAACGCGATAATTGCGCTTAAAAAGCTGCCTAATTGTGAATTTGTAAACGTATCGCATTACTATGCAAGTAAGCCTATGGGCCCACAAGATCAACCAGACTATATCAATGCCGTAGCCTGTATTAAAACGACCCTTGCTCCAGAGCAATTACTTGATTTAACACAAAGTATTGAGCTTGAGCATGGTCGAGTAAGAAAAGCTGAGCGTTGGGGTCCACGCACACTTGATATCGATACCCTATTATTTGATGATCAAATTATAAATACGGCGCGCTTAACCGTGCCTCATTATGGTTTGAGTGATCGCGAGTTTGTGGTTTACCCACTATTAGAGCTTGCACCTGAACTTATTTTACCTAGCGGCATTGCATTAAAAACCATTGCAAATAACTTACCGCTCAACGACTTACAACAATTACCTCTGTAATTAACCTAGGCTTTTGCCTGCGAGGATATTATGTCTAAAATAACCGTTTCTACTTTAAATAAAATGAAAGCAGAAAATAACAAAATTACTGCATTAACAGCCTACGACGCTAGTTTTGCAAAGTTATTTCATGATAACGGCGTTGAAGTTATTTTAGTGGGCGACTCATTGGGCATGGTACTACAAGGCGGCGATGACACCCTTGGCGTAACAAATCAAGATATTGCATATCATACCCGCTGTGTACGCGCTGGTAGCCGCGAATTATTTGTAATTGCTGACTTACCTTTTATGACCTACTCAAGCGTTAGTGATACCTGTAAAAATGCAGCTGAGCTTATGCGCGCTGGCGCAAACATGATTAAACTTGAAGGCGGAGAGTGGCTTTACGAGAGCATTAAAGCACTCACTCAACAAGGTATCCCAGTTTGCGGGCATTTAGGCCTTACACCACAGTCAGTTCATGTATTTGGTGGCTTTAAAATACAAGGTCGCGAAGAAGATAAAGCACAAAAAATGATTGATGATGCGAAAGCACTTGAAGCTGCTGGCGCGCAATTATTAGTACTTGAGTGTATTCCAAGTGCCCTGGCAAAACGCATTACAGACGCTTTAAGTATCCCAACTATTGGTATTGGTGCAGGCAGCTTAACTGACGGCCAAATACTGGTAATGCATGACCTGGTTGGTATTTCGGCAGGTTACATTCCTAAATTTTCTAAAAACTTTTTGCTCGAAACAGGCAATATGCCTGCAGCCGTTCAAAAGTATTGTACAGATGTTAAAAGTGGCGCATTTCCAAGCGCTGAACATGAGTTTAAATAATGCAATCAATAACTGAAATCAGATCGTTACGTAGTCAAATTAAAGCATGGCGCCAAGCAGGTCTTAGCGTGGCGCTTGTGCCAACAATGGGCAACTTGCACCGTGGGCATTTTTCGCTAGTAGAAAAAGCAAAAAACTTGGCCGACAAAGTCGTTGTAAGTATTTTTGTAAACCCAATGCAATTTGGTGCTAACGAAGATTTAGATAACTATCCTCGTACGCTAAACGAAGACAAACAAGGCCTTGCTGAACTAGGCACTGATATTGTATTTACCCCAAGTGTAGAAACAATCTACCCTAACGGACTGGGTGCACAAAGCTTTGTAGATGTACCTGACATTTCATTAGGCTATTGCGGTGGCTCACGTCCAGGTCACTTTAGAGGTGTTGCAACAATCGTAACTAAGTTATTTAACTTAGTGCAACCAGATTACGCCTGCTTTGGTGAAAAAGATTTTCAGCAACTACAAGTAATCAAAACTATGGCACGCGACTTATCAATTCCGGTTGAAGTCATTGGTGTACCTACAATGCGAGAAGTTTCTGGCCTTGCTATGAGCTCACGTAATGGTTACTTATCTGATGATCAAAAAGCGACTGCAACCGTATTATTTAAAGCCCTTAATACGTGCGCTGAGCAACTTAAAAGTGGCGAGAAAGACTTTGTAAAACTTGAAAGCTTAGCTAAACAAAGTTTAGAGAAAGCAGGCCTAAAACCAGACTATTTTGAGATTGCTCAACGAGATACATTAAAAACTGCTACAATCGAAGATACTCAATTTGTTATTTTAGCCGCAGCCTATTTTGGTGGTGTTAGATTGATCGACAATATCCAAGTCGAAATTTAATATTATTGCGACTCCATTTTAAGGATAAGAAGCATGCACACTTTAATAAAAACAAGCGTAGTCGCCCTTACTTTTGCACTATTGGCAGGTTGTCAAAACCAAGTTGAAAACCCTGAAATGAATCAGTGTGCTCAACAAAACTACCAGTGTGAAAGTAGTTGTGAACAGCAAACAACTGCTGAGGGCTTAAAGCAACAAGTATGCTCTGGCAAATGTGTTGAGAGCTATAATCAATGTAAAGCACAAGCCGAAAAATTAGGTAATATTTAATTCCTTAAAGTTTTTAGTTTTAGGCACAAAAAAACCGCTCAATGAGCGGTTTTTTATTGCTTATAGTTTATTAATTTAAACCAAGCTTCTTAAGTTCTGTTTCTACTAGCTTTGCAGAAAGTGGTACATAACCATCTTTTTCTACAATTTGCTGACCATCTTTTGAAAGTACCATTTTTAAGAATTGCGCTTCCATTGGAGACAACGGCTTGTTTGGGTGCTTATTCACATAAAGGTATAAAAAGCGAGATAATGGATATTTACCTTGTGCAACGTTATCAAGTGTTGCATCAACAAAGTTATCGCCTTTTTTAGCTAGCGGTACTGTACGTACGCCTGATGTTTTATAACCAATACCTGAGTAACCAATTGCATTTAATGAAGATGAAATTGACTGTACTACTGATGCAGAACCCGGTTGCTCATTTACGTTATTACGGAAATCACCTTTACAAAGTGCTTTCTTTTTAAAGTAACCATACGTACCTGATACTGAGTTGCGTCCGTAAAGTTGCACATCTTTAGCTGCCCAATCACCTGTTAGACCAACATCGCTCCAACGGTTAACTTGTTCTGGTGCGCCACATTTACGAGTAGATGAAAAGATAGCATCTACTTGGTCAATACGAAGCCCTTCAATTGGGTTATCTTTATGTACAAATACAGCAAGTGCATCAATAGCTACGCGAACTTCTGTTGGCTTGTAACCGTAACGTTTTTCGAACGCTTCGATTTCTTTAGATTTCATTTTACGGCTCATTGGACCTAGGTTAGCTGTACCTTCGGTAAGTGCCGGTGGAGCAGTAGAAGAACCTGCTGCTTGAATCTGAATATTTACATTTGGGTAAATACGTTTGTACTCTTCAGCCCAAAACGTCATCATGTTGGCTAAAGTGTCAGAACCTACTGATGAAAAGTTGCCTGAAACACCACTAATTTTTTGATACTCAGGAATATTTTGATCTAGAGCAACTGCTTGTGCAGATACGAAAGTTGTAACAGCCACACCCATTGCGGCAACTAAGTTTTTAAATTTCATGTAGAGTTCTCCGGTTTGTTCGTTCCATTTTCTAACTGCTGCCCACTCTAAAGTGAGTACATGACAGTTACATTACTCTTAAATGACACTTTTATGACTTGACCTATTAGCTTAATTATTTAGTCAGCGAAACTATCTTATCTATTGAAAATTCAAAAGAAAAACACGATCCTTTATTAACTTCACTACGAATATTTAATTTACTATCATGGCGAGTTAACACATGTTTTGTTATAGCGAGCCCTAAGCCTGAGCCACCTGTTGTTCTACTGCGAGCTTTATCAACACGATAAAAACGCTCAGTTAATCGGTTAATATGCTCAGGCGCAATACCATCACCATTATCGGTAACACTAAAACACGCTTTATTGTTTTTGCGCTGCCAGCAAACTTCTACTTTACCGCCTGGTTTTGTGTAATGAATCGCGTTGAATACTAAATTAGAAAACGCACTACGCAGTTCATCCTCAGAGCCTTTAATATCAAGGGTTTTATCAATATCAAAAATAAGTTCGTGGCCTTTGTCTTGATTAATTGAGTTTGCTTCAGTGTGAATATAACCAAGTAATTGCGGTACATTTATAGCTTTATCGTTGTCTTGGCGCCGTGCACCTTCAATACGCGAAAGCGATAATAATTGGCTGACTAAGCTGTCCATGCGCTTACATTGTTCAAGCATGGTATTTTGCGCTTTGTTCCACATTGCTGGCGGCGGCATCATATCGCCATCCATCATCTCAAGATACCCTGTAACCACTGTAAGCGGTGTACGTAGTTCGTGTGACACATTGGCTACAAAGTCTTTACGCATCTGTTCTAGCTGTTTTAAGCGCGTTACATCACGCACAACAACCATAAGTTGCGTACTTGCATATGGCATTACCCTAAACTCAAGCACCTGCTCAATACTATGACCGTTATCCAGCTCAAGCGCGTCGTCAAATTCGCCTTTGTGCATGTATTTAGCAAACTTAGGTTCGCGAATTAAATTATCAAGGCGCTGACCATGATCGGTAGGCCACTGCAAACCAAGCACTTTAAGGGCTAATTGATTACACCACACAATACTTAAATCGTTTTGTAATACCACTACCGCATCAGGTACCGCTTCAGCCCCATCGCGAAAGCGACGAATTAAATCTGCAAGCTCATTACGTTTTTTACGATTACGGTGCTGGAGATGGTAAATACCTTCAAACACTTGCTCCCATGCACCCTCACCCTCTGGTGGATTAAAGCTGCGTTGATTAAGTAGCCAATCGCTCAAACGATAAAGTTGATGGTAGTGCCAAATAAGGAGGGAAAAAGATCCTAAAAATAAAAGCAAAAATGGCGCGCCAACCAGCACACCAATTAATAGTAAGGGTAAAAAATAGATAAACAGGCGCTTTACTAACGCCTGCTTATTAACAACTCGATACATACACTCACTTTACCTTAGAGTAGTAATACATGCGTATTTTACACATTAGCTAAGCTTTAAGCTGATCACAGCTTACTTGAAAAACGATACCCAGCGCCACGTACTGTTTGCACCAAACGGTCATGTCCAAGTGGGCCAATTGCTTTACGCAGGCGACGAATGTGAACATCAACAGTGCGATCTTCTACGTAAACGTTAGTTCCCCACACATGATCAAGCAGTTGTTCACGGCTATAAACACGCTCTGGGTGAGTCATAAAAAAGTGCAGTAATCTAAATTCGGTTGGCCCCATATCAAGCTCGTTACCTTCTGAGGTAACACGATGAGAAATAGGGTCTAAACGCAGGCCATGTACTTCAATAGCTTCTTCTAATGAGGTTGGCGATACACGGCGAATAACCGCTTTAATACGTGCCATAAGCTCTTTAGGTGAAAACGGCTTAGTGACGTAATCATCTGCACCTACTTCAAGACCGCGTACTTTGTCTTCTTCTTCGCCGCGAGCTGTAAGCATAATAATTGGGATTTGGCGGGTGTGTTCGTTTTGCTTAAACTTTTTAGCAATTTGAATACCGCTTCCACCTGGTAACATCCAATCAAGTAAAACCATATCTGGGTAAGGTTCAACCATAGCTGCAATAGCAGAGTCGTAATCTTCTGCTTCAATTGCTTGAAATCCATTTTGCTCTAAAACAAAAACCAACATCTCCCTGATAGGAGCTTCGTCATCTACGACTAGTACTTTACGTGACATTCCAATTTATCTCTTACGCTATCGAATTAGTTTTCATTATTATGACTAAGTATTACATTTTTATGAAAGTGTAACGTGTAAATTAAAATGGTGGTAAAAAAAACACAAATTAGTGACAAAAAACCTCATTAACGTCATATTTTTAAAACCTTTTTAATATTTAACGTAATAAAAAGAGATTTACGATAAATTTATGTAATAGCTAACTTTTTAAAATTATCTTTTTTGTATCGCTATTTAAACCACTAAACAATATTAAACTAGCTGGGATCATTGTTTTACTAACCAAGACATTTTTACAGATCGATCGTTTAAAAGTAGCTTTAAAGCCCTTTTAAAATCAACAAACCCGCCTGTGTAACAAACAATACGTTCAAAAATAGATCTAAATTTTACTAAGCTCCAAATAAAGGATCAGATTTTTACCAAGCCGATCAACCCTCAGATCAGAGTTGTACCTAGTCAAAGCCATAAGTTGTTGATTGTTTGTACAAATAAATAACGATCAAATTAACTCAGAACCCATATATAGCATTAAAGTGTATTTGGCTTAGTAAAGTAATGATCCGAAAAAGGCTGTGTTAGTAAATGCGTGATCCCAAAATTCCGCGTTGGTAATGCAGTGATCTGATCAAAAAACCGTAATCTGTAATATAAAAAGGGCTGACATTAAAAAAGCCAGCAACAAAGTTACTGGCTTAGGGCCTGTTGACCTTTCAGGATTAAAATTTGTTCAATCTAGGGGCGATTTAATCGCGGCGTGAGGTTTGTAACCTAGCGGGCTAAGTAAAAACCGAGCAAAGCTTCCGCGTCCTGCTCACGCCCCTTACCTACATCCATGTAGGCAACAAAGAGTAAATTGCCCCTAAGCAGAACCCTTCGGGCAGCGCATGTTTGGCATTTATTCCACGTTATCGCCTATTTATGGGGAATAACCACATTGCATAGGCTCTGCCTTGCCTAAATACCAAACATACTGCTGCAAATTCAACCTCGAAAGATAAACAGGCTCTAATAATGATCAATTATAAATTGATCTATTATCTAATTTTAGGGTCTAGTTCGCCGCTTAAGTATTTAAGGTGCATTTCATCAAGTGAAATTGGCTTAATTTTACTAGCCTGACCAGAAGTACCAAACGAGTTATAGCGTGCAACGCAAATCTCTGTCATTGCTTTAGTCGCTTCAGCTAGGTATTTACGTGGATCAAAGTTAGATGGGTTAAGCGCCATATGACGGCGAATTGCACCGGTAGATGCTAAACGTAAATCGGTATCAATATTTACCTTGCGAACACCAAACTTAATGCCTTCAACAATCTGCTCAACTGGCACACCATAAGTTTCTGGAATTTCGCCACCGTACTGATTAATAATTTCTAACCATTCTTGAGGAACTGAAGATGAGCCATGCATCACTAAGTGCGTGTTAGGAATACGGGCATGAATCGCTTTAATGCGATCAATCGCTAAAATGTCATCTGTTGGTGGGCGAGTAAATTTATAAGCACCGTGTGAAGTACCGCAAGCAATTGCAAGTGCATCAACGTGTGTTTTATTTACAAAATCAGCCGCTTCTTCAGGGTCTGTTAGCATTTGATCAGTTGTTAATAACCCTTCTGCGCCAACGCCATCTTCTTCGCCAGCTTCACCTGTTTCAAGTGAACCAAGTACACCTAGCTCGCCTTCAACCGATACGCCACAGGCATGCGCCATCGCAACAGTTTCGCGCGTTACTTCTACATTGTATTCGTAGCTTGAAGGGGTTTTTCCGTCGCTCATTAACGAGCCATCCATCATTACTGATGAAAAACCAAGCTGAATTGAACGCTGACACACACCTGGCGATGTGCCGTGATCTTGATGCATTACAACTGGGATATGTGGCCATTCTTCAACGGCTGCTAAAATCATATGACGAATAAATGGAGCACCAGCATAAGCACGTGCACCAGCTGATCCCTGAACGATTACTGGGCTGTTTGTTTTGTCAGCCGCTTCCATTATTGCGCGCATTTGCTCTTGATTGTTAACATTAAAAGCAGGTACGCCGTAACCATGCTCTGCTGCATGATCTAAAAGTTGTCGCATACTGATTAAAGCCATTGGGTATTCTCCAATTTATCGACAGTAGTTCCCTACCATCTAGTTTGAACGGATGTGTTAGTTTGGCGTTATAACAACGCCACGAAAAACCACTGCTTTGCAGTAATATTCCGTCTAAATTAACGACTAAATTAGGGTGAGAGGTATTTAGTAATTAATTGTCGGTGAGGGCTATTACCCCCTCACCTTACGCCACTAAAATTACTTAGCGCGCGACTCTAGCATTTCAACTGCTGGAAGTTTTTTGCCTTCTAAAAACTCTAAGAACGCACCACCACCAGTAGAAATATAAGATACTTTATCGGCAATGCCGTATTTATCGATTGCGGCTAAGGTATCACCACCACCGGCGATTGAAAACGCATTTGAGTTAGCAATTGCTTGTGCAATAGCACGAGTACCATTACCAAACTGGTCAAACTCGAACACGCCAACTGGACCATTCCATACAACAGTGCCTGCATTTGCAATAATTTTTGCAAGCTTGCTCGCTGTATCAGGGCCAATATCAAAAATCATATCATTGCTTGTTACTTCGCTTACATCTTTAAGTGTAGCTACAGCAGATTCAGAAAACTCATTACCAACCACTACGTCAGTCGGTACCGGAATTTCACCATTATTAGCAATCGCTGCTGCACATAAACGGTTCGCTTCATCCATTAAATCAGGTTCGTAAAGCGATTTACCAACTGGGCTACCTGATGCAGCAATAAAGGTATTTGCAATACCGCCGCCGGTAACTAATTGGTCAACAATTTTAGAAAGTGAATCTAAAACGGTAAGCTTAGTAGATACTTTAGAACCACCAACAATCGCTACTAATGGACGCGCTGGATTATCAAGTGCTTTGCCTAACGCTTCGAGTTCAGCCGATAACAATGGACCTGCACATGCCACATCAGCAAATAAACCAACGCCATGGGTAGACGCTTGTGCACGGTGAGCCGTACCAAATGCATCCATTACATATACATCACACAGTGCTGCTAGTTGCTTAGATAGCGCTTCGTCGTTTTTCTTCTCGCCTTTGTTAAAGCGCACATTTTCAAAAACAACCACTTCGTTATCAGCAATATCAACACCGTTTAGGTAATCTTTTTCTAAACGTACAGTTTGCTCTAGGGCATCGTTTAAGTAATCAGCTACAGGTGCAAGCGAAAACGCTTCATCGTATTCCCCTTCCGTAGGACGGCCAAGGTGTGACATAACCATTACTTTAGCGCCTTTCTCAAGGGCTAGTTTAATAGTAGGTAGTGCTGCACGAATACGCGCATCTGACGTCACTTTACCTGCTTTAACTGGTACATTTAAATCTTCACGAATTAATACGCGTTTGCCGTTTAAATCTAAATCTGCCATTTTTATGACCGACATGAACATCTCCTTAGTTAACGATACTGAACCTGAAAAATACGTTTAAAATTATTATATTAATAAATTACTTATTCACTGCCATCATAGCACGCGCTGTGTCGAGCATACGATTAGCAAAACCCCATTCGTTATCACACCATACTAATAACTTTATCAGTCGTTTGTGACTAACACGTGTTTGTGTGCCATCAATAATACAAGAATGTGGGTCGTGATTAAAATCAACCGATACAAGCGGCTCTTCGGTATAACTTAAAATACCTTCTAAGCGGTCTTTTGCTTGTGCTTTAAGTGCATTATTTACTGCATTTAAATCTACATCGGTATTAACCGTTACACTTAAATCCATTGCCGTGACATTTATAGTAGGTACACGTACGGCGATGGCTTCAAAACGGCCTTTAAATTTAGGTAAAATACGGTCTATACCACGAGCGAGCTTTGTATCAACTGGAATAATTGATTGGCTTGCAGCGCGAGTACGGCGTAAATCATGATGATAACCATCAATCACTTGTTGATCGTTCATCGACGCATGAATCGTTGTAATAGCGCCCGACTCAATACCAAATGCATCATCTAATACTTTAATAACCGGCACAACACAGTTAGTTGTACACGATCCGTTAGAAACAATTGTGTGCTCGCTTTTAAGCTCATCGTCGTTAATGCCATACACAATCGTAGCATCAACATCGTTATCGGCCGGATGCGAAAACAACACCTTTTTAGCACCTGCGGTAATATGTAACTGCGCTTGTTCACGCGAGTGGTAAACACCCGTACATTCAAGTACAACGTCTACATCGAGCGTTTGCCAAGGTAATTCAATTGGGTTTTCTTCACAAAAAAGTGCAATGGTATCGCCTGCAACACTAATGGTGTCTTCACCAAGTTTTACAGGAAAAGAAAAACGACCGTGGGATGTGTCGTATTTTAATAAATGAGCAATAGCTTCAGGATCAGCAAGTTCGTTAATCGCAACAATTTTTATATCGTCGCTCAAACCAGACTCGTATAACGCGCGGACAATATTTCGACCAATACGACCAAAACCATTAATTGCAAGTTTGATTGCCATGAAATATAAAATCCACTCTTTTAGCGTGCAGATAAAGGCAATACGCCTTTTAGATGTCTGTATTGTAATCGACCTTGCATCTGATTATAAGAGGGAAGCATTAGAAACTTTAAATTAACGTTGAAGAGCTTAGGCATTGCAAGCTCTTCAAGGGGTCTGACTTTTAAAATTAAGTTTTTTATACTAAATTTTTCAAAGCGTTAATTATATCTTCTGGCTCAGAACGAGTACGATAATCAACATCAACATAACGCCAAGTCACTTTACCTTGTTTATCTAAAACAAAGGTGGCAGGGATCGGTAAAACACTACTATTGCCATTGTTAACCGACTCTAAATCTAGGCCTCGGTCTACTCGCATATGCTCGAGTAAAAATGTGGGCACTTGCCATGCTACGCCGTAGCTTGCTGCTACATCGGCATTTTGATCACTCAGCACTAAAAAATCCATGTTACTTATATCGCTTTCGCTCATTGAGCCATCGGGTACTTGCGGGCTAATAGCCACCAGCTGCGCACCTAAAGCATGAATTTCAGGTAAACGTGACTGCAGTGCTTTCAGTTGTAAATTACAGTACGGACACCAACTACCACGATAAAAAGTAACAACCACAGGCCCTTTAGCAAGTAACTCAGTTAACTGCACCGATTGACCATGTTGATTTGGTAACTCAAAACTTGGTGCAATTTGGTTTAAATCAAGTGCATTAGCACCTTGTTGAAACGCTTTTGCTTGTGCAATCGTTTCATCAACACCTTTCATAAAATCAGAATTACCTTTGCGCCCTGCTGCTACTTTTGCCTCAGTTTGTGCTTTTAACGTGTTGCTTTCATCGCTCATAATATGGCTACCTTCAAATTAATCAAAAACTTAAAGCCAGCTTACATTATGAAAATGTATTTGAAATGAAAATTTTAACTTAATCATTTACCTCTAAATCAAACACCACGTTTATTGATGATTTAAATGTAATAGTTTCTTGTAAATACCTGCCTTGCTCGAATGGATTTCTAGTAACTTTAGAGCCGGTCACAACTATTCTCTCAAAATCATCTACGCCATAACCATAACTTGAACGGTTAGAATTTGAATTAATACTGTAAATTTTTCCAATCTCTGCGCCAAATGCTTTGGCAAGCTTACCCCCTTTTAACTATAGCGTTATCTATTGCGCCTTGTGTTGCTTCAGCTTCTAACTGCGAGGCTTTTGAAGACATAAGCTCAATATTCGTCAGTTCATTAATTTTTACACTTAGTGCAAAATCGATAAAATCATTCACTTTTTCAATATTTCTTAATGTTACTTTAAGTGTTCTTGTTGCTACATATCCTGCATTAATTGCTGTACCGCTCTCGACATTAAACATATCGTCATCATTATGAGTTAACAGGCTTGTAGCAGAAACATCAGTCTCCTTAACACCATACTTGCTTAAACCTTTAAGTAACAAATTTACTCGGTCATCAACATCACGTTTTGCATCAAGTGATTTGTCTTTAAAGCTTATTACTTCAAAAGAAATCTTAGCCATATCGGGCTTTGCTAATACCTCTGCAGTACCCTGCACTGCAATATGGCGATTAGCAGGCAAACTTGAATTAGCAAAAGTGATGAGTGGGAATAAGGTTAAGAAAATGGCAGTGATGAGTTTCATGATCGTCCTTGAAGTGATTAGTTAGATAATGATTACGTAACTGTACCTATAGTTATACGGATAACAATAAAAGTAAACTACTCTTTATTGTTGGCGGGAGTTTATCTCGCGCGGCATAAAGCCCCGCCTACAGCCAACCTACATCAACTCGCCTACTTTTAACTCTTTGCCACGGCTTATTTGATGGCACTGGGCTAGCAGTAACTCGGCAGTGGCTTGTGCATCGGTCAGTGCGTGATGGCAATGATAGCTTGGTAACTCATAACGTGTGCGGCAAGCATTAAGGGTTAAATCATCTTGTTTTATTTCAGTTGAATGATGGAGTAAGCGCTTTTGCTCAATATGCAGTGTGTCGAGTATCAGTTTAGGCCGTATAGTTATATTGGCATTTTTAAGCGCTATTTTTAAAAACCCCCAGTCGAGCATGGCATTATGAAACACTAAAATACAATCACTAAAGTGGCTGCTTAGTTGCGTTAATATACTGCACAAGCTCTGTCCTTTTGTTATAGCATCGTCGCTAATCCCATGAAAAACAGGACTTTGCTCAAGGCTTTTTACGTTTTTATTTATAAGGTGCTGCGACTCGCTCATTTTTATACATTGGTTATCTATTATCACCCACGCTACCGATACAATTTCGTGCTGTTTTGCATCAAGCCCAGTGAGCTCTAAATCAATCACTAAGTAACGTTGTTGTAAGGCATTTTTGCCTAGTAATTTACGGCGCTTTAAATACCGAGTGAGCAGCTTTTTTACCATGTTAGTAATCCATCATTATAAACTGCCGCGAGCAAACTTAAACGCAGCGGCTTGCTGCGCTTGTTTAACAAGATAAAACGCTTCTTTTAGTTGATGGCGCTCTAGTGAGTTTAATTTATTAGGATTAATACAATTACTCGGTAAGCCCTCTTCGTTTATTTGTGTACTCAAGCGCTGCTGCGTTAAGAACCGCCAGCAGTCTTTTAGGTTGTATATATCTTCTTTGCTGATCAGTTTATGTTTTAGTAGTGCGTCCAACCGCTCTTGCGTGTTGGCGCGCCTAATACCCGCTTTTAAAGCGTATAACCGCACTATGTCATTTATAATTACAACACCGCGTTTTTTTAAATCTATGTATTTATTATTTTGATCTGTTCTTTCTGTTTTAAATTTATTAAATAAACCAATTGGCACGCTGTTGCTGCTTATGTCGGTTGCCATTGCGGCATAGAATAAATCGTTACGTGATATACGAATTAGTTGCTCGCAAAAAGCTGTGTATAAAGCGTTTGAACCTTCAATAAATCGCAGGTCAAAAAATATCTTACAGTTAAGCATTGCATTGGGTGTGGGGCTTTTTATCCATTTAAAAAAGCGCTCGCTCCAGTCGTTTACGCTCATACGGCACTCATCACTGCTTGCCATAATATTACCTGGGCAACGCCTAATGCCGCACTCAACTAAATTCTCGCATACAAACTCCCCCATACTTTTAAAGTAAGCGTGTTGCTCGGTGGTTAAGTCGTTAGGGAGTAATAAGCCGTTATCTTGATCTGAATGCAGGGTTTGTTCTTCGCGTGCTTGCGAGCCAAAGCAAATAAAACTAAAGCTGGTTGGCGCTGCGCCATGCTCTTCTTGAAATAAGTGAATCAGGCGCGATGTAAGCGCATCGGTTAAACCACTGAGTAATTTACCAATTAGCGATATGTCGTCAATGTTGTACGAAAAACTACGCAAAAGTTCGGGAATTTCTTTAGCGTAGCGTTTTAAATCAGTAACAGTGTGCGCTTTATATATGCGCCCAATAAGCTGTACGGGGTCACTTTTTTGTTGGCGCAGTAAATCGGTGCTGGTTATCATCCCTATCGGGTTATGGTTTTCGTCAAGCACGGGCAAATGGTGAATATTGTATTTAAGCATTAAGTGCAGCGCCGAAAACACCCGGTTATTTTCAAATATAAACTTAGGTTTTGCGGTCATAATACTGCTTACTGCGTCTTGTGGATCTACCTCGTCGGCAAGTACTCGGTTGCGTAAATCGCGGTCGGTCACAACCCCTACTAAGTGCGCGTGCTGCGTTATCATTATTGACGATACGCCATGCTCTTTCATTTTTTTAGCACTTTGCCTAATACTTGCATCGGGCGTAAGCGTAATTGCTGTGCGCGTCATCAGCTCTGATATTTTACGTTCCGACCAGCTATCGTTTTTACTTTTATAATGTGATGACAACAACCGGTTAGCATGAGCGCGTACAAAGTATTGCTCAAACGATTTATATTCTCTGCGTAAAAAATCAAAATGCGTTTGAGAAAGCATATACACTATGCCCTCTTTTTGTACTTCTAACCTATTTTGAATTGCCTCACCGGTTAACAGCGACGGAAAACCAAAATAGTCACCTTGCGCTAAGCGCGTAACAACATCGCCCTTGCCATCAACTAGGTCGTACAAACCAGAGCGAATTAAAAATAGTTTAGGGTTTTCACTTTGTAACCACTGAGTTTGGTTTTCGCGGGTAAGGTAAATAATATCAAGATGATTTACAAAGTATTCGCATGCGCTGCTATCAAGCATAGTAAAAGGCGCTTGCAAACAAACGTATTGGGCTATTTCTTGTTGTTCTACACTCATTGTATTCGCTCTTTAAATGGTGATGTACCAATCTAATGTACTTATTTATTAAACAAATAAAAAGCCCGACTAAAGTCGGGCTTTGGGTGCTTTATATTTTTTTACTATATCTATAAATGTTGCCTAGTGATCGTGCGCTTCAGCTGACCCTTTAGGGTTACGAATACCTTCTACCATTTCTTGAATTTCAATAGGTGTAGCTTGAGTAAATTTAAGAACAACTGCAGCTACTACAAAGTTAATAATCATACCAATTAAGCCAATACCTTCAGGCGAAATACCTAAAAACCAATGTTCAGGATTATTAAGCTCAGGGCTTACAAACTTGAAGAAGATGATATACGCAGCGGTAAAGCCAATACCCGTTACCATGCCTGCAATTGCGCCCTCTCGGTTCATTGTTTTAGAGAATATACCCATAATAATTGCTGGGAAGAAACTCGCTGCCGCCAAGCCGAATGCAAATGCCACTACCGATGCCACAAATCCAGGCGGGTTAATACCAAAGTATGCGGAGATAACAATAGCGACCATGGCTGCCAACCTCGCTGCAAGTAACTCTTGCTTGTCGGTAATATCGGGCTTGAGGGTTCGCTTGAGTAAATCGTGCGAAACGGAGGTCGAAATAACCAGTAGTAAACCTGCTGTTGTAGACAATGCAGCGGCAATACCACCAGCAGCTACGAGTGCAATTACCCATGCTGGTAAATTAGCAATTTCTGGATTTGCTAATACCATAATGTCGCGGTCTACATTTACTTCGTTAGCACTGTTCGGATCGGTGATTTTACCCGCCGTGTAGAACATTTTGCCATCGCCGTTTTTATCATCAAATGTAATTAAACCTGTGCGTTCCCAGTTTTTAATCCATCCTGGTGCTTCTGCGTAAGCTGTACCGCTACCGTCTTTACCATTAATAGTATCAACCATGTTTACGCGAGCAAAGGCTGCAACCGCAGGTGCTGTTGTGTAAACAATCGCGATGAACACAAGAGTCCATGCAGCAGAAATACGTGTGTCTTTTACGCGAGGTACAGTGAAAAAGCGTACAATTACATGTGGTAAACCAGCAGTACCTACCATTAACGCACCAGTAATAGCGAACACGTCAATCATGCTCTTAGAGCCTTCGGTATATTGCGCAAAACCAAGTTCAGCGCTTAAGCCATCTAATTTATCAAGTACGTACACGCCCTCGCTGCCAATTAGTGTGGCACCAAAACCGGTTTGTGGGAAGAAGTGACCCGTCATCATCATCGAGATAAAAATGGCTGGTACAAGGTAGGCAAATACAAGTACACAATACTGCGCTACTTGTGTGTAGGTAATGCCTTTCATGCCGCCAAGTACCGCATAAAAGAATACAATCACCATACCAATGTAAACACCGGTTTCAATTTCTACTTCTAAAAAGCGTGAAAATACCACGCCTACGCCACGCATTTGCCCTGCTATATAAGTGAAACAAATGAATATGGCACAAAAAATAGCAACTAAACGCGCGGTACGTGAATAGTAACGGTCGCCAATAAAGTCTGGTACAGTAAACTTGCCGAATTTACGTAAGTAAGGCGCTAAACACATGGCTAATAGTACATAACCACCTGTCCACCCCATTAAGTAAACACTGCCATCGTAACCTGCAAACGAAATAATACCCGCCATTGAAATAAACGACGCGGCGCTCATCCAATCGGCAGCTGTTGCCATACCATTAGCAAGAGGAGGTACGCCGCCGCCCGCTACATAAAACTCTTTGGTTGAACCCGCTCGGGCCCATATTGCTATGCCGATATAAAGCGCAAAGCTTAAACCAACAATTAAAAACGTGAGTGTTTGAACATCCATTGCTTAGCTCCTATTCGTCTACGCCGTATTTTTTATCTAACGTATTCATTTTGAAAACGTACACAAAAATCAAAGCAACAAAGGTATAAATCGCGCCTTGCTGGGCGAACCAGAAGCCAAGTTTAAACCCAAAAAAACGTACTTCATTAAGTACATCAACCAGTAATATGCCAAAGCCAAAAGACACGACAAACCACACTGCTAACAGTTTAAATAACAGCGAAATGTTTTCTGCCCAATAAGCTTTTGCTTGTTCTTCATCTTTAAAAGCCATTTTTGTTTTCCCCTTTAAGCACCGCAATATCGCGATGAGTGGTTTTTTATCTTCGCTTACCAATTTAGCAACGCTGGTTACATATTGAATTGAGACCATAGTCGTAACAGCTTGTTAACGTTTACGTAAACTGTATTTATCATTCAAGCGTGTTTTATATATTTTTATATTATTTCAATTGCTTAGGCTGTTTTTGTAAGCTGGCTTTATGATTAAATTGATAAGTTGGTCATTAATGCGACATTAGTCTAATGCTCAAGGGTGTTTTATTTTTACTGTTAATATTCAGTAAGATATAAATAAAATAAAAGTTTTATTTTAAATTCAACCCTCACACTTAACCTCAGTTCTGGTATTGTGTTAATCCCTCATAGGGATGAGGGATTATTTAAAATAATAAGGTTTAATAACAACATGACTGCCGTACTCATTATTGTTGCTTTAAGTTATATAGGTGTGCTGTTTTGGCTTGCCAATTGGGGCGATAAAACAACCCCTTTAGCAAAGCGTATTAGCCATCACCCATTTGTGTATTCACTCTCACTCGGGATTTACTGTACCTCTTGGACTTATTACGGTTCGGTAGGAACAGCCGCCACCAGCAGTTGGAGTTACTTGCCAATATTATTAGGCCCTGCGTTGCTGTTTTTATTCGGCCAAGGATTTTTACGTAAACTGGTACTGGTAAGTAAAAAACAAAATATAACGACTATTGCTGACTTTATTTCAGCTCGTTACGGCAAACGTCAAACTACAGCAATAATGGTTACTGTAATCGCATTACTGGCAACCATTCCCTACATTGCACTGCAATTAAAAGCGCTTAGTACAAGCTTTTTACTTTTGCAAAACAGTAATAAAATATCCGGCGATATGCTCGCGCTTTCTGCCACACTAATTATGGCTTTATTTGCTATATTTTTTGGTACTCGCAAAGTTGATGTAACTGAATATCGCTCTGGCTTAATGCTCGCTGTTGCATTTGAATCTATGATTAAACTTATTGCTCTTATTGCCGTTGCGGGGCTTGCAGTATTTACACTTTTTAATTTACCCGAAGCCACCACGAACAAAGTAACTGAGTCTATTTGGGGTCACTGGAGCGATTTTAACTTTTTTAGCTTTAACTTTATTGGCCAGTCTTTAATGGCTGCAGCGGCTATTATATGTTTGCCTCGCCAGTTTCATGTAACCGTGGTCGACAACCAAAACAAACGCCACTTACTTACCGCTCGCTGGGCTTTTCCGCTGTATTTACTACTAACAGCCGCAATGATTTTACCTATTGCGACTGCGGCCATTCATCCTGAAATTGGCAGCGGCTATTCACCCGACAGCTTTGTACTTGCCCTACCGCTAATTAACGACAACGCTTTTTTAACCACCTTTGTATTTATAGGTGGGCTATCGGCCGCCACCGCAATGATAGTGGTAGCAACGCTTACATTAAGCACGATGATCTCAAACGATGTGGTACTGCCGTTAATGCTGCGTAGAAAGTTTAAACGTAACTTAATTACCAGCAGTTATAAGTCTCGTATATTACTTGTAAGGCGCTTTGCTATTGCAGGCATATTAATTTTGGCCTATTTCTATCAGCAATGGTTTGGCCATAGTAGCGCACTGGCCAGTATGGGCTTGGTCGCATTTTCACTTGTTACCCAATTGCTACCCTCTATTGTGGGTGGTTTATATTGGCGAAAAGGTCATGCTTATGGGGTGTATGCGGGTTTGGTAGCAGGCTTTATTTGCTGGATACTATTTTTAATGCTGCCAATACTCGATGCCGGCGCAACCCTTGATAGCGAGCTGCAACAAACGCTTATAACGCGTGGAACCTTGATAGCTTTGTTTGCCAATATTGGTTGTTATATTAGTTTTTCACTTGGGGCTGAGGAGCGCTTAATTGATAAAATTCAGGCCGCTGCTTTTGTTAACCCTAAAGATCAGGCTATTTTATCAAGGCGCTTAAATAAAGACGTAAAAGCCACCGTTTACGACTTTAAAATACTACTGCAAACATTTCTAGGTATTCAGCGCAGCCAACAAGTACTGGCCCATTACGCACTCGCCCATCATTTAAGTGATAACAACGCACACCCAGAGCCTGAATTTATAGCCTACTGCGAACGCGCATTAACGGGCGTGCTTGGCGCATCGTCAGCGCAAGCGTTAATACATACGGTATCGTCGGGTAAACGTATGGCGTTTGAAGAAGTAGTAAACTTTTTTGACGAAACCACACAAGCGCTGCAATTTAATCAAAATCTGTTATTTACCTCACTCGAAAATTTAAGCCATGGTATTTCAGTTGTTGATAAAGATTTAAAACTCGTTGCATGGAACAAACGCTACAATGAAATGTTTGGCTACCCTGAAGGCTTTTTAGAAGTAGGCCAACCCATAGAAGACATTATTAGATACAACGCTAACCGTGGTGAATGTGGCCCTGGTGAAATAGAACGCCAAGTAGAAAAACGTGTACAGCATTTAAAATATGGCAGCTCGCATCATTTTATTCGCCACCGTCGTAATGGCCAAGTATACGAAATGATTGGTAATCCGCTGCCCGATGGCGGATTTGTTACCAGCTTTTCAGATATTACAAACCACATAAGTACGCAAAATGCGCTTGAAGAAGTAAACATGGATCTTGAAAACCGCATAGAAGCACGTACTCAAGAAGTGCAAACTATTAATAAAGACTTACAAGCTCAAATAGATAGCCGTGTACAAACCGAGCAAGCACTTACCTTAGCTAAACGAGAAGCAGAGCAAGCCAACGACAGTAAAACGCGCTTTTTAGCACTGGCGAGCCACGACATTTTACAGCCGTTAAATGCAGCACGTTTATACCTTGCCGCCATTGACGAAAAACAGCTCGACAGCACTAACCAAAACAGCTTTGAAAAACTAGGCGACAGTCTCGATTCAACCGTGCATTTAATGTCGGCACTGCTTGAAATAGCTAAGCTTGAGCAAGGCGCTATGACCCCTACCCCTCGCCACTTTTATATTGAAGATATTTTAGCCCCACTACAAAGTGAATACGCTATTTTATCAAGTGATAAAGGCCTTAAACTTAGTGTGCGTTCAAACCAGCAAATTGTGCACAGCGATATAACCTATTTGCGCCGAATTATTCAAAACTTGGTCTCTAATGCAGTTAAATACACCGATAATGGCCGTGTATTAATTGCCTGTAGGAACCGAAAGCATAATTTACGAATAGAAGTATGGGATACAGGCCCAGGTATTAGCGAAGTAGAGCAAGCTAAAATATTTAACGACTTTTACCGTGTTGAGTCGGGCGATAACAAAGGCGTAGGCTTAGGCCTAGGTGTGGTAAAACGTATGGCTGACTTACTAAGCTTGCCGCTTGATGTGCATTCTGAGCCAAATAAAGGTAGCCGCTTTAGTATTGAAGTACCTTATGGCGACGAGCAGTTTGTACAACAAAAAAGTACTACAAATAGCTTAATAGAAAACCGTGCAGCAATTAATATTGTTGCCGTAGACGACGACCCTGAAAATTTAGCAGCAATGGCAAGCTTACTTAAAAAGTGGCAAGCTAATTACACCCTTTTTGATAACGTAGATAATGTACTGGCGCATGCTAAAGAAAACGGTGCACCCGATGTTATTTTAATGGACTATCAATTAGGTAGCGACTGCGATGGCATAACGCTAATTAAAACCCTGCGCGAAATTTGGCAAAGCCAAGTCCCTGCTATTTTAATTACCGCAGTGCGCGACACCGAGCTTAAACAAGAAACCAAAGCCGCTAATATTCATTATTTAAGTAAGCCAATTAAACCGGGCAAACTAAAGGCACTGCTTAATCACAGTACATAATAAGCTAGTAAAAAGTGATCTAGTTAAAAGTGTTCTAGTTAAAAGCTATCAAGTAATAGCGTAAAACAAAAAGCCCAGTATCTTCACTGGGCTTTGCTTTATAAAGTGTTCATAAAATTAAACTGGATTTACTCGGCTTCTAAGCTTTTGGAACAACCAACTTAGCCCCACCAACGAAAGCCCTAATCCAATAAACGAAAGCGCTTTAAGTAAGCCCTCCAAGTTAGCCATATCAATTAAAAACACTTTAACAATAACTGCAGCTAGTATGCCTAGGCCTACTTTTTGTATTAATAATTGATTTTTTAAATGCCCAAAAATAACAGTACCCGCACCCAATACTAACCAAATAACAGAGTAGCTATAGAGCTCTGCATTGCTCGCCCCTTTTGATAAGTATATGTAAGGACCTTGCCAGTACTGACGAATAAAGCTGTTTATTGCCAATAATATAAAGCCACCCGCAACGGCCAATATAAATGGCGTAGCTTTAGCATTTATTGGTTTTACAAGCTTGGCCAGCCAAAGCGTTAATCCTGCAGGTACTAACCACAATAGTAATAACCAGTTAAATATTGGCAGCTCACCTATGAAAAGTGATTCAAATAATGGGTTATCGTCAAGCAGTGTTTTAATAGCAAAAAGCCCTGCTAACCCCGCAAGTGCAAAACCCGCCACTTTATATAACTTAGCTAAAGTACCGGCAAGTTTTGCTCTATGTAAATACACACCCCCTAATGCCAGCCAGTTACAGGTAAGGAGTATTTGTTCGTAAAAGTTAAGTGAATCAAATTGCGGATAATGCCCTACTAGCTGATAACTTGTTTCGGTAGTAATAAAAAGCGCTAAACAATGAAGAGCTGCACCTTCGAGCCATATTTTAAGTTTTGATGAGTCAAAGCACTTAGCTGCGGCAAAAAATAACGCGATACATAACGGATAAATCACAATACTCCAATGCAAACCAAATACCGTTAACGCATCGTAGCTTGGTGTCCAAGGCGCAAGCGTTAAGCGCAGTAATAACGCAGCAACTAATGCTTTAATAGGCCAATGCGGCATAGGCACGTTATAGCGCTTAATAAGTACGCTTATAAGTAATACTTGCACAGCAAGTGCAATGGTTAGGCCACTGTCACTTAGTAGCATGGTAATTGCTAACGTAATATTAGCGTTAGCGCCTACCCAGTAGGTAAAGCGCTGAAAAAGCGTTGTATTGTATTGCGCGAGCTTTATTAAAATAGCCGCCACTACAAACAATACAACGGCCCAAAGTGGATATGCAGTACTTAACGCAGAATTAGGAATAAGCGTATATAAAGTAGCTATCATTACAAATACACTAAACGCTCCCGTAATATGAAACGCTAAACGCTTAATCTGTTTTTTACCGTAATAAAGCCCAAAAGCGGTAAGTAACAATCCGAGCAATAAACCCAAACCGTATTCATTTTTGAATACAAAGAGTGCGTCATCAAATAGATTTGGCGAAAGATGCGTGCTTTCAGCACTTATAACTAATAGCGTTGAAATAACTAACGCTACGCCCTGCCAAATATCCCAACGGCTATTTTTAAGGACTAAAAACAACACCAATACAATACTCAACACGCCGATTGTTTGCCACTGCATATCAAAGTGACTTATTAGCATTGTAAATATTAAGGGTGCTATAAAGGCGAGTAATAATGCATGATCTGGAAGCACTTTAAGTAAACGTTTTAAACTGTGCGGGCGATGTTCAATAACATTCAGTTTTAGACCTAAGCGCGGTATAGCAATTAACCCTACAATACTAAGTAAAGCAAATGCCCCCATTAACCAAACGGTATTAACTTCAAGTAGCGTAAAACCAACTAAATACCAACCAATATGCCCTGCCCATAATAAATACCACAACCAAGCTCGCTGCACTTTATGTGCAACTAACGCAGCCGACAAACTTACAAAGCCAACATACATAAATAATGCAAACAAGTTACCGCTGCCAGTGCTAACCCATATTGGTACACTATAAGCGCCAATAATACCCAATACAGCTAATAATGGGCCCAATCTAAGCGCCATAGCACTTGCGCTAATTGCAATAACTGCCAGTGCAAAAAATGCCACGGTAGGGCTAAGCATATCGTAGCTACTGTAAGCTAAAAGCGTTAAAGCAAAACAAGTAATAAACCCACCACTTGCAAGCGCTGCGGGTATGTAATTATTAAAGCCTTCAAATACAATGCGTTTATGGTGTAAATAAGCTGCGGCTGCAATTAAGCTAAGTCCAAATAAGCCGCCTAAACTCAACCTCATTACAGGTGATAGTAATCCCGCTTCTAGGCTGTATTTAGCTAAAAATATGCCCCCAAACGCAAGCGCTATTGCGCCTATCCAGGTCATCCAGTTCTCTTCAAACCCTGCGCGTAATTTATTAAATAGTAATTCTGTGGCTGATGCTGCAGCTGGTTTGGCTTTTTTAGGAGGCGCTGATGGCTGATTTATTAAAGGTGGTGACGCGTTTTGGGACGTTAAGCTTGGCTGTGCTTTATGAGCAATTGGCTCTGATCTTGAAAGCGCTGCCTGAGCCGTAGATGCTTCACTTTGAGGTTCACTTTGCGATATCGATTTATGTGTTTGTAGATGTGTTATTTTGGCCCTTAAAACAGCAACTTCTTGTTTTAATCCATTTAACTGCACTAGCGCTATTAAGCCGCAAATAGCACCCGCAACTACAACCAGTATTACTATGACGGCTAACCCAACTAAATCATCCATGGCACACTCTTATTAATTATTATGCCCTGAGTGTACCTAATTATTAATGAGTAGGTAAATTTTGTTCAATAAAAAGCCTAAGTACTTAAAGTGCTTAGGCTTTATGCTACTTAATATGCTTAGGTTTATTCAACACTATCAGTAATAGTGCGCTCTAGGGTCATCTTATAACCTGAGCTTGTTGTTTCATCATGCTCTAAAATCAATATGTAGTTACCCTCTTGTGTAAAGTCCATATCGCTTTGTTGAATAAGCACAATTTGCTGGCCGTTGTCTTCGTAAACAACATAAACCGTGTAAATTTCGTTATCTACAACCTGCTCTTCTTGGTCATACTTATCTAGGCCATCGACTACGTTACTGGTGTCGTCTACCGTTTCGCCGTTAAGTGTAAAGTACACATCTACATCTGAAACCGACTGCCCTGCGTAGCTTTCAATTAGGTTTACAACCGATACCGTATGGCTGTAACTGCTTGGTGTTAGATTTTCTTCAACGCTCATCATACGTAAACCGTTATCTGCGTCGTTATAAAAAATACCCACCGCACTTTGCTCGCGCTCTAGCGTCATTAAAAAGTTATCAGCTAGTTTTGTACCTTCTTCGTCGTACATAGCTACGCTGTAACTATTAGGCGAAAGTTCAACATAATCGGTATAAGAGTCACTAGCGACTGTATTTGTTGTGTTTACAGTTGTACCGCGTGTAGCAGAAAAGCTTACTGGCGAGTAGTCATCAACGGTATTTATAAAACGTAATTGCCCTAGAGCAGATTGGTGTTTAAGCTCAGTAACGTAGTTATTATCGGTTACTACATCAAGCGTAATGCCGCCTTCTTCTGTTGCATAACTTGGGCGGATCATTGCTACATAACTTGCTTCATCGTATAAATAAACAGATGACGACTCGTACACAACATCACTGCTGCCCGCTTCTGTTATGTAAATAGTGTAATAACCTTCATCAACGCTTTGCAGATCTAACTCACTTAAATATTGAGCTGATGAGAAAAGTGTCGCGCTTTCAAATACACCATCATCAGTTGCTAAGTAAATATCGTAGTTAGTGTCCTCTCCTGCAATATTATAAAACCCTAAGTTAAACTCACCCGTATCGCTTGTAATAGGTACGCTAAGCTCTGTAAATGTAGGTTCATCAAAGTTACCACTCATTACTATTAACTGTGTTTTGTCACCCTTAATAGAAATTTCTTGATCGCTAATTGTTATATAGCTGTCGTTAGCATCTAGGTACTCAAAACTTACATCATAAGTGTCTGTGCTGTAGTTATGGCGAGTAGTTACATCAGCAAAATCAGCGCCTGAGCGCTCTGTTTCTTCAACAAACAAACGTGTGTATGGGCTATTGTAAGAGCCGTTATACAATTGGATGTAACCTGTAGAGCTTGAGCTATCGTCAGAGCCGCAGCCCGACAAAATAGTAATTAGACTTAAGGGTAATGCAGCTTTTAAAAGGGAGTTAGTCATTAAGGTTATTCCTTATTATTAATATCCCCATTATGACCCAAACATTCTATTTTAATTTCATGATTTACAAAGCATTACCCTCACTGACACTTCCTTACGAAAACGTTAAAAAGTGTAGTAAATGTGCAAACAATAAGGACGTGTTTTTATATAATTAAAACGCTTATGGGGCAATTTCAAAACGATCTCGGCCACTCTTCTTAGCTAAATATAAAGCTTGATCAGCGCGCTTCATTACTTTATCTAAAGGCTCATTAGGCGTTTGCATTGCAACACCTATACTTACTGTTAAGTGACGAGAGTTTTGAATATTTATGGTGTGCGCAAGGTCAATTAATTGCTGCGAAAAATCACACGCTTGCGTCATATTATTTGTAGGCAAGTAGCCACCAAATTCTTCACCACCGAGGCGAGCAAATTTGTTTTGGTGCGTAAAAGCATTGTCGTATTTAGTTGCTAGTTCTTTAAGCATTACATCACCAACATCATGACCAAACTCATCATTGATTGCTTTAAAGTGGTCTATATCGATAATTAAAATAACGTAAGGTGAGTGCTGAGCATCTTTAGCGTGCTGATAAAAATAACGTCTATTATGTACCTTGGTTAAATCGTCAATAATGAGCTCACGCGCTAATCGGTTATTAATACTTTGTACAAAGCGCATAGTTTTAAATAAACCATAGGAAGTTAAAAGCATGCCGCTGGTTCTGCATAAATCTTCAAAATAAATACTTACCCAGTAAGGCTGTATCACTATCTCATCGATTAAATCAGCTGTATTACCCATGGACCAGAGCATTAATCCGAGAGTCGAAAATGTATATGCAAGCTTTGAAAGTTTGGAGCACTGAACCATCCAAAATAAAAAAATAAGAACAATTAAATTAATAAAATCAGTTGTAAAACCGTAAACATTATTTTGAACTTGTAAGGGAGGAAAGTTAGTTAGGGAGTAGGCTGAAAAAATAACAATATAAGCTAATAAAAATAGGCTTACAGTTTTATTTTTCCAGCTCATTTTAAAAAAATTAGAAAGCCTGATAGTGAGCTTTACAGTTTCAATCATATTAACCCTAAGCTTTTCGATACTATATTAAAAAACTATAGCACATTACCAAAAAGGCTTATTAGAATAAGGTGGTTAATAATCTTTAATAATGAGCTTAAATCACCAAGCTTAATCCCCAAACCCCTAACACAAGTAACGTTATTAAAACCATTGCCTTAGTTTTGTGTTTACTAATGATTCGCTCAGCTTCATTACCTGCATAATAAACAATAATAGCCAGACCAAAGTAACGAATAGAACGCGCGATACCTGAGGCCAATAAAAATAGCCAAATAGAATACTTAGTCGCGCCTGCTGCAAGCATCGCTATTTGAAACGGAATTGGCACAATGCCAAGCGTTATAACAAACCAAAAACCTTGATCTTGCATTTGCTGCTTAACGTTTTCAAATTGCTCAGGGCTCGAAAACGTATTAATAATCCAATCACCAACCGCATCAAATAAATAATAACCCAACGCATAACCAAACAATGCACCCACTATGCAACCTAAAGTCGCCATTAAGGCGATAAGCCATAGCTTCTCTCTACGAGCTTGCATTAGCGGTACTAATACAGCCTCAAGTGGAATAGGCACTATGGTTGACTCTAAAAACGACGCCACTGTAATACCGCTAAGCATATGCTTAGAGTCAATAAAATTACGCGTTTTTTCTTTTAGCTTTTTTTGAATTGCCATAGTAAATCCTTTTCACTTATCTGTAAGAACAAGAGTATTCAATAAGCCAATAGTTACACATTTAGGTTAATACACGCTGAAAACAGTGTAGTAAATTTATCAGGTCCTAGGGCGTATTGATCTTTGTGGATTGAAATTTGTTCAATCCAAGGAAGATTAAATCGCGGCGCGAGGTTTGTAACCTAGTGGGCTCGGTAACTGCTCCTGCGTTACCCTACTGGCTTACATCCATGTAAGAATAAGTAAAAATCGAGCAAAGCTTCCGCGTCATGCTCACCCCCTTACCTACATCCATGTAGGCAACAAAGAGTTAATCGTCCCTAGATCGAGCTCAAAGGGCAGCGCATGTTTGGTATTTATGCTGCGTTATCGCCTTATTTATGTGGAATAACCACACTACATAGGCTCTGCCTTGCCTAAAAACCAAACACACAGCTGCAAATTCAACCACCAATGATCAATACGCCCTACTGCATTAACAAATTAGTAATATCCATAAGAATATTTTATTATGTGTCAATGCAGTTAAATACCTACCAAAGCAGTTAAAAACTTATGCAAAGTGCGCGTTTTATTCCCTTTAGAAAGCAAGATATTGTCGATATGTGTAGCGAAGAGCTTAAAAGCAGTACACAAAAAACATCGTTTAAACAATTTTGCGATTTACTAGCAAGCCTTATTCATTACGATTACCACGCAACACTTGAATCACTTAAAAACAACTACGCCCCTTTTGATCCCAATAGTGACACGCGATCATTAGCGCCAGTATCGGAGGATCAAAAAGCGCAGTGCCAACGAGATTTTGCTAAAGATTTTGCTAAGGTACTTAATGCAGCTAACTTTGAAGTGATCACCAATGAAGACTTACAAGATGCATTGAACGAAGAGTCACTATTTAAGGTGCGCCTTGAGGTTGAATTTGATGACTTTGAAGAAGTGGTTTTTTATCGCCGTGGCGAGTCGCAACTCACTGAAACCATAACCAGCTTTTGGGGCCTTCGTAAAAAACCGCTGCACTTTACTAATTACGACCGAGTAGCCGTGTTTATTCGCTTTAAAGACAGCGCTTATTTTGAAGCTAAAAATAAAATGCCTTTAGGGTTTGAGCCAAGTTCGACCATAGTTAAGCTGTTTCAAAATGTGCCAAAGGCCGATCTCGAAATGCTATTTCCTAATAGCGAAGTACGCATGCGCCCTATTGATAAAGCAATTATTGGCTCATCGGCTTTAATTGGCGGTGCGGTGGTACTTATAACTAAGCTTGGTGCATCAATTTTATTATTGCTTGCTCTGTTTGCTTTTTGGGGGGGCTTTAGAAGTGAAGCTGTCGAAATGACGCAACAACACTTTATTACCTTTGCTATTGGCATGGGAGTATTTGGCAGCTTTATTTTTAAAGAGTGGAGTAAGTTTAAAAACCGTAAAATTAAATTTATGAAAGCGCTTAGCGATAACCTCTACTTTAAAAACCTTGATAATAACGCCGGTGTTTTTCACACCCTTATAGACGCCGCCGAAGAAGAAGATATAAAAGAAGCGCTGCTTGCGTATACGTTTTTACTAAAATCAGAAAACGGCTTAACCGCCCAAACGCTTGATGAACAAATAGAGCATTGGTTTAAAAGCAAATACCAGTGCGATCTTGATTTTGAAATTAGCGATGCGCTTGAAAAGTTGGAGCGTATGCGCTTAGTAACGTGCACTAATGATGTGTATAGCGCAATAAATTTGGAACACGCAAAAACTATTTTGGATGAGCGCTGGGATAACTTGTTTCAATATAATTAACCTGCAAAGTTTACTTAACAACAAAAAGCAGCTGAAATTTCAGCTGCTTTTTACGTTATGTATTGAGCTTCAACTGGCTAAGCTGCTTGATGCCTATTAAACTTTGCATGCACTAATTTATAAAGTGCAGGCAATATTAATAGCGTAAGTAGAGTTGATGAAATAATACCGCCAACTACAACCGTAGCCAGTGGTCTTTGTAGCTCAGCGCCTGTACCAGTATTTAGCGCCATAGGAATAAACCCTAAGCTTGCCACTAAAGCGGTCATTAATACTGGACGCAAGCGCGAAAGTGCACCGGTTTGTATCGCATCAATTAAACTAAGTCCATCGGCTCTTAATTGTTTAATAAACGACAGCATAACCACACCGTTTAATACGGCAACACCACTTAGCGCGATAAAGCCAACGCCTGCCGATATCGATAACGGCATATCGCGTAGCAATAACGCAAGCACACCACCGGTAAGTGCAAGTGGTACGCCGCTAAATATAATTAACGAATCACGAAGTGAATTAAACGCACTGTAAAGCAGGCCAAATATAAGCAATAAAGTAACTGGCACCACCAGCGATAACCGCTTACTTGCCGATTCTAATTGCTCAAATGTACCGCCGTATTCAATCCAATAACCACTTGGTAAATTAAGATCTGAATTTAAAGCGGCTTGTGCATCACTTACAAAGCTTGCTAAATCACGCCCTTCTACATTTGCAGTAACAACAACATTACGCTTACCGCTTTCACGGTTTATTTGATTAGGCCCTTTATCAATACTAATATTTGCAACTTCGCCAAGCGGTACAAATGCAAGGTCTGGGTTGGCACTTTTGGGCACGGCCACTGGCAAACGCGCAAGCTGTGATACATCGCTTGACCAGCGTTCATCTAAACGCACTAATAACGAAAAGCGTTTATCACCTTCGTAAATAAGCCCGGTTTGTACACCGCCTACCGCAGCACTTACACTTTGCTGTATATCGGTTACGGTTAAGCCTAACAGCGCCATATGATCGCGAAGCGGCGTAACCGAAAGCGTAGGCAAACCTTCCATTTGTTCAAGGCGTACATCGGTTGCACCTGTTATGTTTTGTACCAAGGCTGTGGCTTTTTCGCCGTACTGTTTTAATGTTGATAAATCATCGCCGTAAATACGCACGGCAACATCGGCGCGCACACCTGCTATTAGCTCGTTAAAGCGCATTTCTATTGGTTGCGTAAACTCATAGTTATTACCAGGTACTTCATTTACTAAGTGGCGAATTTGCTTAACCAGTTCTTCTTTACTTAAAGCAGAGTTAGGCCATTGTTCGCGTGGCTTTAACATTAAAAAGGTATCGGCAACGTTAGGTGGCATAGGATCGTTTGCTACATCGGGCGTACCAATTTTTGAAAATACTTTTTCAACTTCAGGTATGGCTAAAATGGCTTGCTCTAGCTCTTTTTGCATTTTTACCGATTGTTCAATACCGGTGCCGGTAATGCGCAGTGCGTGCATGGCTATATCGCCCTCATCAAGCTGCGGTAAAAACTCAGCCCCCATGTTTTTCACTTTAAAGCCAAGTGTAATTACAAGCACAGCAGCAATGCTTAACATTACCCACGGTAGTTTTAGCGATAAACCAAGTAGCGGTTTGTAGCCTTTTTTAATGCCGCGCATAACGACATTTTCGCTCTCACTCACCTTACCGCGTACAAATACCGCAATAGCGGCAGGTACAAACGTCACTGCAAAAGTAAGTGCGCCAACTAATGCAGCAACCACTGTAAACGCCATTGGCTGAAACATTTTGCCCTCAACCCCGCTTAGTGCAAACAGCGGTAAATACACCAGCATAATAATTAAAATGCCAAATACCGCAGGGCTAAATACTTCTTTAGTGGCGGCGGTTACAACACTTAAACGCTCATTTAATGTAAGTAGCCTGCCATGTTTGTGCTGCGCAAGGCCAAGTTGCCTTAAACAGTTTTCAACCACAATGACTGCGCCATCAACAATTAAACCAAAATCGATTGCGCCTAAACTCATTAGATTACCCGATACGCGATTACCTACCATGCCGGTAACGGCAAATAACATACTAAGCGGAATAACCATTGCCGTAATAAGCGCACCAGTTACATTACCTAATAACAGCAGCAAAATAACAATCACTAGCACCGCGCCTTCGAACAGGTTGGTTTTTACGGTTGCTATGGTTTTATCAACAAGGGTTGTGCGGTCATAAACTGCTTCTACCACAACACCTTCAGGCAAGCTTAGCTGTACGTCTTTGAGTTTATCAGCCATGGCTTTTGCCACTACGCGACTGTTTTCGCCAATTAGCATCATGGCGGTGCCGAGCACGGTTTCTTTACCGTTATAAGTAGCAGCGCCGGTTCTAAGCTCTTTACCTAAACGCACATTTGCTCCATCTTTAATCCGTACCGGTGCATCATCTCGCTTAGCAATAACCGTGTTAGCGATGTCATCAATGGTTTTTAATTGCCCTGGCGAGCGCACTAAATATTGTCCGTCAAAACGTTCTATAAACCCTGCGCCTTGATTACTGTTATTTAATTTAAGTGCAGTAATTACATCGCTTAGCGTGAGCTTATAAGCGAGTAGTTTTTCAGGCACGGGGGCTACTTGGTACTGGCGCTCAAAGCCACCTTGGCTATTAATTTCGGTAACGCCTTTTACTTTTAATAGCTGCGGGCGAATAACCCAATCTTGCAGAGTACGTAAATCCTCTGCGTTAAATGGCGTGCCATCGTCTTTTATCGCGCCTTTATTTGCATGCACAGAGTAAGTAAAAATCTCCCCTAGCCCGCTGGCAATTGGCCCTAAGTTTGGCTCAATATTGGCTGGCAAGTCTGAGCGAATACTTTGAATGCGCTCTGATATTTGCTGGCGCGCCCAGTAAATATCGGTGCCTTCGTTAAAAATAACGGTAACTTGCGAAAGTCCATAACGCGAAATCGAACGAGTGTAATCAAGCTTTGGTATGCCCGCCATAGCGGTTTCAATTAAATAGGTAATGCGCTGCTCTGCTTCAAGCGGGGTAAACCCAGGCGCTTTTGTATTTATTTGTACTTGCACATTAGTTATATCGGGTACGGCATCAACGGCTAAATTTTGTGTGTTGTATACACCAAACCCAGCAAATAAAAGCGTGAGCGCAAGCACCATCATTCGGCGTTTAACCGCAAAAGAAACTATCCAATCAATCATGCTGCCTCCTAGTGTGAGTGGCTTGCGCCGCTTTTTAAAATATCGGCTTTAATTACATAACTGTTTTGCGTTACGTACTCACTATTTGGCGAGAGCCCCTCAAGTACCTCTACCCACTCGCTGTTTTTAGCACCAAGCTTTACAGGGCGTACTTCAAATATATTGCCGCTTTTAATAAACACACTAGGTTTGCCGTTAAATTCCTGCACAGCTGTAGACTTTACTCGCACTGCAGCATCTACTTTTGCAGTACTAATGTCGCTATTAACATGCATACCAGGGCGCCAATGACCATTAGGGTTTTTAAGCTCGATTCGCGCACGCGCAATATGCCCGCCGCTCATCATAGGGGCTATGTAAAACACCTCACCTTGCGCATTTAAATGATGATGTAAATCGTACACTTTTGCGCTTTGTCCTATGGCGAGCTTTTCAATATTTTCAGGAAAAGCCGAGAGCTCGACCCATACGGTTTCAAGGTTTACTATTTGCATTAATGCGCTATTGGCAAGCTCACCGCGCTTTAAATATTGCTCGGTAATAACGCCTGTAATTGGGCTTTTTATGGTGTAATTTTGCAGTGTTTCGCGGTTGGTAATGCTTGCCAGCTTATCGCCTTTTTTAACGTTTTGACCAATGCTTACAAAGATATCGTTAACTAGGCCGGTATAAGGCGCCATTACTTCAACGGTGCCGTGCGCGGTGGGTGCTATAACACCAAATAGAGTATCTGTTAGTTCAACGCTACCTGCTTTTGCTATCTCGGTTTTAATTCCTGCGCGTTCAATTGCTTGGGAGCTTAGCGTTGTGCGCCCTTCTTCTTGCTCATAATGATAATTTATTTCAACGCCTTTATAGCGTGCCATTACATCAAGCTTAAAAGAATGCGGCTCGTTTACGCTCACGGTACTTACTAAATAGTCATCTTCGGCTTTGAAGCGAATAAGCTGTGGCTCTTCACTTAAACGCTGCACGTTTATGGTTACGTCTAACTGATTTATATCCACAGCTTTATCGTTATTAAAGCCATATATTCGCAGCTCGGTATTACCTGCAAACTGGGTTAACTTAAGCTCTAAATCAAGGGCGTTATTGGTTAGTAAAAATCCGCCGTGTGGGCCTTTTTGTGTGTGTTCGTCTTTGTGGCCTTCTTCGTGACCTTTTTCGTGATGGCTATCAGATGCCATAGCCGTGCTACTTAAAAATGGGAGTGTAAATAATTGCGTTATAAATAATGCGATAAGAGTGTTATTCATGATTGATGAGTCTCAATTAAAGGTTGGCCAGTTAAACGCTCAAGGGTAAGCAGCACTTGATATAGCTCGCTATGGATGTTGATAAGTGCGCGTTTAGAATCAAATAAAGCTTGCTGTGCGTCGAGTAATTGCAACACCGATATTTGCCCTTGTTGATAGCTTTTTAAACTTTGTTTTATAAGCGTTTGTGCTTGTGGAATAACTTGCTGTGTTAATAGCTGTGCCTGCGCAGTTTTACCTTGGTAATACGCATACAAAGTGCGTATTTGCTGGCGTAGCTGAACACGTAATTGCCCTTGTTGCTCATTAAGTAGCGTAAGTTGATGCTTTGCAGCCTCAATATTACCGCTATTAGAATTGCTTAATTGCAGTGGCATTGAAAAAGAAAACACCAACGAGCTGGCATCAGTTTGCTGGTTATATCGCACGCCACCACCCAGGGTTAAATCGCTTTGCCCGCTTGAGAGTTGCAGCGACAAATTAGCCGTTTGCTGCATATATTGCTGCTGCAGCAGTGCAAATTCAGGTGCTGTATTTACCGCATCAAGTAGCACTGCTTCACTTTTAACAGCAGCTATTTGTGATAAATCGCCAGCATAGTAATCACTCACTTGCGGCTCTTGCCACAGCTCGGTTAGAGCTAAGCGCGCACGCTCAAATTCGCTATTTAGCATCAGCGTATTTAAATCTACTTGGCTTAATGCATAACGCATGCGGGTTACATCAGCACTTGAGGCTGCACCCGCTTTAGCGCGTTTTTCAATTGCGTTAAGTGCCTGCTTAACGGTGTTTTTACGCTCACTATTTAAAGCAATTAACGCCTGAAATTTAAGTATTTGGTAATAGCGCTCAGCGGTGGTTGCTAAAAGTGCTAACCGAGTATTTTTATACTCAATTGTTTGCGCTTTTATATTTGCCGTGGCGTAGTTAATGCGGTTTTGGCGTTTATCACCCAGCTCTATTAATTGGCTTAAAGCCAGCGTGTACTGCGCCCCCGAAAACGCATGGGAGCCGTGGGTTCCTAAAAAGTTTTCAGCTTCAAAACTCAGCTCAGGATTAGGTGAAAGCGCAGCTTGGGTTTTAAGCGCCGTTAATATTTTTTGATGATACGGGTAGCGTTTAAGTTCAGCATTTTGCTGCTCGGTATTTTTAAGCGCTTGCTTTAGCGTTAATACGTTTTGAGGCTCATTTTTTGCCAAAACGCTCATTGCAGGTAATGCGCACAGTAGCGCCACCAGCATAAGTGGTTTTTTGTTCATATAGCATGTCCGTTTTTTAACAAACAGAGTTGACTTAATCACTACGCCTATTTTAAAAACAAGCGCAATTAAGCAACCTAAAAATGTACATAACTAGCCTTATAGCGCACAGGCGCAGGCAGTTATTTACAAAGTGTTTAAAATTAAAAACTAGCTATAAAAATTTGGTGGCGGAACATCTGGTGGATAGTTTAAACCGCTATAGCACGCAGGCAGTGTAGCTTGGCTTTGCTCAGGGTTTATAGAGTGATTTAGCGTACTGTAGTAACCACAGTGGCAATGCTGATGGGCATGTATTTCAGTAGGTGATTGCGCATCTTCATCGTTTACATTTGCTTGAGAATGAACATGCGTAGCATGATCAACTTCTTCTTGCAGATGATACGCCGCCGCATCACAGCTAATAAAGCTGTGCACAAGCACTAAAAGTATCACGACTAAAAAGTAGTTTGAGCGCATTACCTACCTAAAAACTCTAAAATGCAATTTAAGAAATCGCACAATACCTTAAATTTATTCAAATGTAGAGAGCCGCTTACGTTATTTTCTAAATTCACTTGGTGATATACCCACTGATTTTTTAAACCGTTTAGAAAAATTAAATATATTAGGATACCCCACGTAAGCAGCAATATGGGCAACAGGCCAGCGGGTATTTAGTAGTAAGCTTTTAGCTCGTTTAATGCGTAAATAAATAAGCTGCTGCATAGGGCTTTTACCAAATTGCGCTTGGCATAACCTATGTAAATGCGGTGCTGAGTAATGCACGTGCTCGCACATAACCTCTATAGTCCAATCAAACTGTAAGCGCTCTTCTACCTCTAAAAACAAGCTGGTTAATCTGTTTTGCCCACCTATTTGCGGCTCGCTTTGAAGCGTAGTGTTTAAATAGTGGCTTAAAATAGGCATAACACCTTCGCGCAAAGTAGCGTTACTTTCGCTATATAAAAGCTCCATAGCTAAATGTAATGGCGCTAATTGCTGATTAGTTAATACCTTAGCCTGTGCTAAATTCAAGTGTTGCCAGCGTTTAGTGTTTGCAAGGTTTAGCCAAATCACATCCCACTTTTCGCTTGCTATTTTAACCTCAAAACTTTGCCTTGCAGGCAATATAGCTAAGCTATTTTCAGTTAATGAGTATTGGTTATTAACTGTTTTAAGTGTGCCCTGACCAGCCAAAGTATAAAAAAGAGTGTGTTCGAGCGGGTTAGTACGTGCAACACAATAGTCACCCAATAAATTAGAGCAACCTGCCAGCTCTATTTCAAGGTTTGGCATTTGCGAAAGCGTGGTTAAATCAATAAACCGCTCTGTACACTCTGGGCCAATATCGAGTACATCTACAATAGTGTTGCGCATAATTTAAAATGATAGTTTTGGACAAATAAAAGAGAGCTTTAAGCATAACCCCAACGCATTATTTTAGCTATATTTAAGCCACTATAATTGCCATACATGCAATAGGACACTAATGAACTCACTACAACACATAATTAATCGCCGTGATTGGGAAAACCCAATTTCAGTACAAGTTAATCAAGTAAAAGCGCACAGCCCACTCAATGGATTTAAAAGCGTTGACCATGCCCGTACTAACACACAATCACAAAAACAAAGTTTAAACGGCCAATGGGATTTTAAATTATTTGATAAACCCGAAGCGGTTGATGAGTCATTACTAAGTGAAACACTAAGCAAAGACTGGCAAAGCATTACAGTGCCTTCTAACTGGCAATTACACGGCTTTGATAAACCAATTTACTGTAATGTTAAATACCCATTTGCAGTTAACCCGCCATTTGTACCAAGCGATAACCCAACAGGTTGCTACCGCACTGAGTTTACTATTACACCGGATCAATTAGCGCAGCGTAACCATATTATTTTTGAAGGCGTAAACTCGGCGTTTCACCTTTGGTGTAACGGTCAGTGGGTGGGCTACTCACAAGATAGCCGCTTACCAAGCGAATTTGATTTAAGCGAGCTGTTAGTGGCAGGTACTAACCGTATTGCGGTTATGGTTATTCGTTGGAGCGATGGCAGTTATTTAGAAGATCAGGACATGTGGTGGCTAAGCGGTATTTTTCGCGATGTTAACTTACTTACAAAACCACAAAACCAAATACGTGATGTATTTATAACCCCAGATTTAGACGCCTGCTACCGCGATGCAACGCTACATATAAAAACGGCGATAAATGCGCCAAATAACTACCAAGTAGCAGTACAGGTTTTTGATAATGAGCAAGCACTCTGCGAGCCACACATACAAAGCACTAACAATAAACGCGTTGATGAAAAAGGCGGCTGGAGCGATGTTGTATTTCAAACAATTGATATACAAAGCCCTAAAAAGTGGACCGCCGAAACCCCGACCTTATACCGCTGCGTTGTAAGCCTGCTAGATGAGCAAGGCAACACAGTAGATGTTGAAGCCTATAACATTGGTTTTAGAAAAGTGGAAATGCTTAACGGGCAGCTTTGCTTAAACGGCAAACCGCTACTTATTCGCGGTGTTAACCGCCACGAACACCACCCAGAAAACGGCCACACAGTAAGCACCGCCGACATGATTGAAGATATTAAGCTGATGAAGCAAAATAACTTTAATGCTGTACGTACTGCTCACTATCCTAACCACCCGCGTTTTTACGAGCTGTGCGACGAGCTAGGTTTATACGTAGTGGACGAAGCCAATATAGAAACCCACGGCATGTTTCCTATGGGGCGTTTGGCAAGCGATCCACAGTGGGCTGGTGCATTTATGTCGCGCTATACACAAATGGTTGAGCGCGATAAAAACCACGCCTCTATTATTATTTGGTCACTGGGTAACGAATGCGGACACGGCGCCAACCACGATGCTATGTACGGATGGTCAAAAAGCTTTGACCCTTCTCGCCCAGTGCAATACGAAGGTGGCGGCTCAAATACCACAGCAACCGACATTATTTGCCCAATGTATGCCCGTGTAGATACACATGTTGCCGATGACGCCGTACCAAAATATTCAATAAAAAAATGGCTAAGCCTACCGGGTGAAACTCGCCCGCTTATTTTATGTGAGTACGCCCATGCAATGGGTAACAGCCTAGGTAGCTTTGACGATTACTGGCAAGCATTTAGAGAATACCCTCGCCTGCAAGGTGGCTTTATTTGGGATTGGGTAGACCAAGGTTTATCTAAAACTGATGAAAATGGTGAGCATTACTGGGCCTACGGCGGCGATTTTGGTGATGAACTAAACGACCGCCAATTTTGTATTAACGGCTTATTATTTCCAGATCGCACACCGCATCCAAGCTTGTTTGAAGCTAAATACAGCCAGCAACATTTACAATTTACGCTGCGCGAGCAGACTCAAAACCAATTTACCGTTGATGTATTTAGCGATTATGTATTTAGACACACAGATAACGAAAAACTGGTTTGGCAGTTAATGCAAAATGGCATCTGTGTTGAACAAGGCGAGCATGTACTTAATATTGCTCCGCAAAGTACACACACGTTAACAATTAAAACTAAAACAACGTTTGAGCAAGGTGCGCAATACCACCTTAATTTAGATGTAGCACTAATTAACGATTGTAGCTTTGCAAGTGCCGAGCATGTATTAAACACCGAGCAGTTTAAGCTTATAAATAGTAATAATTTAAACAGTGAATCATTTGCATCAACTACAGAGCAAAGCGCTATAAGTGTTAACGAAACCGACTCCCACCTATGTATTGAAAACGATAAGTTTAAACTTGTTTTTAGCAAGCAATCAGGGCTTATAGAGCAGTGGTTACAAAACGATACTCAGGTTATTAGTAGCCCACTGGTTGATAACTTTTATCGCGCCCCGCTTGATAACGACATAGGCGTAAGCGAAGTAGATAACCTAGACCCTAATGCATGGGAGGCACGTTGGTTACGTGCAGGTATAGGGCAATGGCAGCGCACATGTAGCTCAATTCACGCAGTGCAATCAAGTGTTGATATACGTATTACTTGTGTATTTAATTATGAATTTAACGGCGTGCTACAAGCAAAAACACAATGGCTATATACACTAAATAATACCGGCAATATTAGCTTAAATGTTGATGTGCACTTAAACGATACACTTCCGCCAATGCCGCGTATAGGGCTAAGTACAACGCTTAACAAGCAAAGCGATACAAAAGTAAACTGGCGTGGTTTAGGGCCTTTTGAAAACTACCCAGATCGCAAAGCCGCAGCACGTTTAGGTTATTACAGCTTAAGTTTAAATGAGCTACATACCCCGTATATTTTCCCAACCGATAACGGCGTGCGTAGTGATTGCCAATTACTGAGTATTAATAATTTAACCGTAACCGGTGCGTTTTTATTTGCCGCCAGTGAGTATTCGCAAAGTATGTTAACGCAAGCGAAACACACTAACGAACTCATTGTTGATGATTGCGTACATGTACACATTGATCATCAACATATGGGGGTTGGTGGCGATGATTCATGGAGCCCAAGTACCCATAAAGAATATTTACTTGAGCAAAAGCAGTACAGTTATTCTTTAACATTATCTGCTGAATAATTTAAACAAAAATAGCGGCCAAATTGGCCGCTATTTTTTTAATTAACACACTCTATTTATTAGCGAGCTTTTTAGCTAATACGTTATCAAGAGAAAAGCTTCCCGCTCCTTGAATTGCTAAAACTACAGTTACTACTAGTAAAGTTAATGCGTATTCATAGCCATTGTTTGCCATAAATAAGCCATTACTAATATGTACGCTAAAAATAGCAATCAGCATAGTAAAGCCGGCAACTACAGCAGCTGGGCGAGTTAACAAACCAATTGCTAATGCAATGCCACCAAAAAACTCAGCGCTACCTGCCATCATTGCTAACCAATAGCCAGGCTCTAAACCAATACTCGCCATCCATTGGCCTGTACCTTCAAGCCCGTAACCGCCAAACCAAGCAAATAGCTTTTGTGCACCATGCGCCGCTAAAATAAGGCCAACTGGTACTCGTAAAATTAATGCTGCTACGCCTACTTTTGAGCTAAGTAATGTGTTTAGTAATTTCATGAGTTTTAGTCCTGTTTAAATTTATTTAATCGTTAGATTTTTTCTAACCGTTGAGCACAGTTTACTATCATCATTAAAAAACATTAATACGAAATTTATTGGTTAATTAGCAACGCAGTATTTATAATAACCCATAAAAAAACCGCCAACCCAAAGGTTGACGGTTTTTTATTAACGTATTACTTAGGGCGTGTTGATCTTTGTGGATTGAAATTTGTTCAATCTAGGGGCGATTAAATCGCGGCGCGAGGTTTGTAACCTAGTGGGCTAAGTAAAAACCGAGCAACAAAGAGTTAATCGTCCCTAGAAAGAACCCAAAGGGCAGCGCATGTTTGGTATTTATGCTGCGTTATCGCCTATTCATGGGGAATAACCACACTACATAGGCTCCGCCTTGCCTAAAAACCAAACATACTGCTGCAAATTCACCCACCAAAGATCAACACGCCCTAGTATATTTAAGTAAGCGCTTAGCTTTGAAAATTAAGCAACCGCTTGCTCTAAAATTTCGCGGCTTTCTTTTAGCGTAATAGCTTGGTTTTCGCCTAGAGCAACCATGCCGTGAGCTTCAAGTTTGCCAATAATATTGTCAATAGCAGCGGCTTTATCATCGCCATGTTCAGTAAGCTGGGTCGCTACGTCGAGGCTATGGTAAAACGCCTCAATTGCTGCAATTGTTTTCTCTGCTAAATCTTCAGATTGCTCAAGACCAAATACGTTTTTACCCATTTGCTCAAGCTTTGCTTTTTTAACTGCAAATTGGTTACGTAATAAAGAAGGCTGAACAATAGCAAGTGAACGTGCATGATCAACACCGTAAGCGGCTGTAAGCTCGTGGCCAATCATGTGTGTTGCCCAATCTTGCGATACACCAGAACCAATTAAACCATTAAGTGCTTGGTTAGCAGCCCACATAAGGTTTGCACGCCATGCGTCATCTTGGTTTTCAAAGTTATCACCTAAAGTTTTAAGCGTTCTTAAAAGTGCTTCAGCGTAACCTTCTTGAACTAATGCTGTTTCAGGGAATGTTAGGTACTGCTCACAGGTGTGAACCCATGCATCTACTAAGCCATTCACAAGTTGGCGCTGCGGTAATGTTTTCATTACATCAGGGTCCATAATCGCAAATTTAGGAAGTACTTCTGGTGATGCAAACGGTAGTTTTTGCTTCGTTGCTTCTTTGCTCACAACTGAGTTTTGGTTAGATTCAGAACCCGTTGCTGGCAATGTTAATATTGCACCGATTGGTAATGCGCTAGTAATAGTATGCTTACCAGTAGGAATATCCCAACCTTCGCCATCATAAACGGCTGATGCGGCAATGTATTTAACGCCGTCGATTACTGAACCGCCGCCTACGCCTAATACAAAGTCGATGTCTTGTTCTTTACAAATTTTTACTGCTTGGTCTAGCACTTCAATTGTTGGGTTAGCGCCAACGCCCGAAAACTCAACCCAGTCAAAGCCTTCAAGTGCTGCTGCAACTTGGTCGTACACGCCGTTCTTTTTAATTGAACCGCCGCCGTACACTACAAGTACTTTTTGATCTTTTGCGATCAAATCAGATAGTGCCGCAATTTGTTGCTGACCGAATTGGATAAGAGTTGGATTTACGTAGCTAAATTTCATTATTTTGCTCCTAGGTGACGGTTAAATACTAAATAGAATGCTTAGTTACTAGCTAAGCCAAATTTCAATGAGTGCATATTAGTAGCAAAACAAACATAAAAAAAGCCCAATAACTCGCAAAAGCTTGCCTAAAACTACCAACGTTGTTATTTTACGCAAAATACACTCAATTAAAGATGCCTTTTATGCCCACCATAGCCAATATGTTGCAACAATACGCCGAGCATAATCAATTACTCAGCTTTGAAGGCACCATGGAAACTATCATTCCAGGCGTGTATTTTCATCGAGCAACTAAAAGCTCGCCGCGCCAGCCGCTTATATATAACTCAGGTATTATTATTGTTGGGCAAGGTCATAAAATAATTCACTTTCCTGAACATCAAATAAAATACGGCGCAGGCGACTACTTAGTCCTTGGCGTACCGGTGCCATTAGAGTGTGAAGCATTTACTGATAACGACTTACCCGTTATGGGCATTGCCATAGATATAAACCCTGCAATGCTACACAAACTCGTTAATCAAATAATGCAGCATAAGCCTCTTTCAGCGTTATCGTCGTCTGCACAAATTGGCGCAGTACAGTCGGCAACTCTAGATACAGCAATGGAGCTCGTTACTCATAGGTTATTAACTGTTTTAAATAACCCCATTGAGGCTGACATTTTTGGCGAGGATATAGTAAAAGAATTGGTATATCGCGTACTTTGTGGTCCACAAGGACATACTTTAATAGGGCTTGCTATGCATGATGGGCATTATGCACGTATCGCCCGCACGCTCTCAACTATGCATAGTAGTTATGCCAATCAAATTACGGTTGAAGGGTTAGCTGAAGATGTAAACATGAGCGTATCGTCGTTTCATCGTGCTTTTAGGCAAGTTACGTTTGAATCCCCGCTACAGTATTTAAAAAAAGTACGCTTAGCTAAGGCTAAAGAGCTTATAACCACTAGTGGAAGTAAAGCCAACGAAGCTGCATTAAAGGTTGGCTATACCAGCCCATCGCAATTTAGCCGCGAATTTAAACGCCACTTTAATAAAACACCTAGCGAAGTATTAACTCAATTACACAGTTAATTTAACTAATTAACTAATAGCTAAATAGGTGGGCTCTGCTAGTATAAAAAAATGTAGTTGAGCTTGGAAGTGCTTATGGCTGACAAAAAATATCATAAAAATACAGTTCCTAATATTTTACACGGAGGTGCTAAATACGTATTTCTTTTTTTTATTTACTTAATAGCATTTAATAGCAATGCAGGCGATTTTTGCGATATTACCCCCTTAAATAGTCAGTCCCCTCCATCATCTTTACAACCTAATACAACTTCTGAACTTCAGGCAAAACGCGGTACAAACCAATTTCAGCTTAACTGCTTGTTACAGCGTGGCGGCGTACTTTCGTTTTTGCGCCCAGGTCTTGATGATTTTACATGGCAGCAAAACGGTGTAATAAAGCAGCCATTAAAATCGGCACAAGTGGCATTTTTAATGGACTCAGGAAACTTTACAGCCATTATTACAGTTGAGTCAAAACTTAACTATACACCACGCTTTAAGTGGCAAAATACACAAGTTTTTTTTAAAGAAACACAGCAACATAATCTCATTATGGGTGCTTTTTATGGGCTGTGTATCACACTCATTTTTTACGTATTTATAATGGGCTACAGGCTTCACGACAAGATATTTAAGCTATACAGCGCTTATATTTTTTGTATTGGCAGCTTTATTTTGCTTCAAGAAGGCCAACTCTATTTATTTATAACTGACCACGTTTCATCACTCCTATTTGATTTATACTTACTCAGCATAGGTTTAACAGTACTCAGTGCTACATGGTTTATGTGCGCATTACTTGAATTAAACAATAGATGGCCAAAAACAAGTAAGATTTTAAAAATTATGGCCGGTATTGTTATGTGCTTTTCTTTAATAAAAATATTGTTCAGTAACACTTTGATTTGGCAAATAGCTGGCAACATCATGGCTTACGGCTCATTAATTATTGTGACTGTTATTTTTGTTTTAGCGGCACAACAGGCTCGCAAAGGAATACGCGAAGCAACGCTTGTTTTTGTAGCATTGAGCTTGGTGCTCGTAAGCATGATATTTAGAGTATTACTTATTAATCAAAGCCCATTTATGCAACGTTACGGATTTATTATGGCTTTCGCTGTGGAGTCATTTTTACTAGCAGTAGCTGTTTCTAGGCGTATTAGCCGTATGCGAATCGCACAAAAACACGCCGAAACCGAAGCCGATTACGATCACCTTTGTGGCATTTTAAACCGCCGTGGCTGGGGTAAAAAATCATCAGAGCTGATTGAGCTGCATGCAAAAAAAGGCGGAGTTTTATGTTTAATGTATATAGATTTAGATGACTTTAAACAGATAAACGACAATTATGGGCATGCCGTAGGCGATGAAGCTTTATGTAAAGTAGCCGCCAGTTTAAAAAGTATTGTACGCACCAGCGATGCAGTCGGCCGCTTAGGCGGCGATGAATTTGTAGTACTTGCCCACTTTTACAGCAAAGCGCAAGTAAGCCCAAAAACACACCATCTAAAAATAGAGTTAGATAAACTCGCCATCACGCATAACGACCAGCCTATTGCTATAAAGGCAAGCATTGGTAGCAGCGTATTTAGTGAGCCTCCTAAAAATATTGACGAAATTTTAAAAGCCGGCGACACCGCTATGTATCATGAAAAACTACAGCGTAAAGTAAAGCCGCTCACTTTAGTTGATAGCTAGCTTTAAGTATTTAAAACCGTAGCTGGCTTAGCAAACTGCTTACGGTTTATATAGTGGCTAAAAATAATAGTAAATAACGTTGAGGCTTGTTTGCCAATAAAGTGGGCAACACTACCCATTACCGCTAAAATAACCGGAAAGGTAGAGATTAACCGCTCCACGCAGACCCTATATGCTGTGATATAAACGTAACAAGTACGATAAAGCCCGTCACTAATATCATTTTACCAAAAGCTCCCAGCGGGCATTTAATGGTTTTGCATCAACTGATATATTTAGCCTTGTAGAGATAATAGCTAAACCGAGTAAAATACAAAGCGAAATCACCCTCGCCACAATAATATTCACTGGTAAAAATAAAGTAATAACGCTAAATACACACCAAATACTCAACGCTGTAAAAAGCGATTTAAGCATTCCAAATCTTTGTGAAACAACCAAGTAACTAAAACAAAATAAGCCTATACCGCTCATACCATAAAGAGAGGCCACCGCTGAGTTAGCTGCAAATAATTTACCTTGTTCTAATGCTATAAAATAAGAAATAGGCCAGAGGTAATAGGCAAACCAGGAATTATGCCGCTAACAAAACTACCAAAGCGTTTTTGGGCGAATGTTATTAGTAAAATAAGCAAAGGTGCAATTATGAGTTTAAGCAGCATAAATAACAATAAAATATGAGAGCTGAAATTAAGTCTAGGTGTCTATACTTATATTGTAGAGTGAATAAAAATCATGTATGTAGCGTAATTTTTTTACCTGTAAATATTAACTAATTTATCAAAACACTGATTAATAGTTATAAAAAAACCACTTATTGAAGTGGTTTTTTAGCTTAACTTAAGCAACAGCATTTATACTTTTTTAAATAAAACCTCTGGGTTTACCATGGTTTTCATTTCAAGCACATTGCCATTTGGATCTTCAATAAAAAACGTTTCTTGCTCAAACTCATCACCAATAAAACGGCGGTATGGTTTATCTAGGTATTCAATACCCGCATCTTCAATACGTGTTTTTAACCCGTTAAATTCATCTTCAGATAGGTGAATCCCAAAGTGAGGTACTGCCACAGCTCCCATATCAACATCATGGCGAACTGTTGGTAGGCGCTCAACGCTTTGGTGTAAGGTAAGTTCATTGCCCCAAAAATCTATATCTACCCAGCGACCTTCTTCACTATTACCCGTTTTACAGCCTAGTACGTCACAATAAAACGCTTTAGCCACTTTTAAATCGCCAGCCGGAATAGCCAGATGCAAACAGTTAGACATAAATAACCCTTGGTTAACACTTTAATACATTAAATTATCGCCATTATACATAATTTGTGATTTATAGAACATTAACAGCAACGCTATTAAGCATATTTAATACCTAAGAGTCGTTTAAAAAACACGCTTTTTAAATGTGTAATTACTTATAACATTTATTTGTTAGAGAGTATTAGAAAGCGCAAAAGGATTAGTTTAAAATGCGCCGCTATGATTAAATTCTTACTTTTAAAATTCATTACTTTCTTTTTAGGCTTTGTAGCTTGCTTTGCTATGCACACTACTTTTGCACTGCCTTTAGTAATTTCTGCCGCGCTAACGGGGCTTATTGGCTCTTTTATTCCTTTTCCTGCGCGTTATAAAAACCATCCTTATGCTGCAATTTATGCTGGTAGTTTTGCCGGTATGTGTTCAACCCATTTAATTACCAGTTACTGGGAAATTGCTATTATTTCGCTTATTGGCTCAAGTTTGTATGTGCTTACTATGAATATGTTTACAGGCTTTGGTGGCAAACTTGGCAGTGTCGCTTTTGCAAGCGTGGCACTTTTTGTATTAGCTAAAGGAATCGTACTATGAGTATTGAATACCCATTACTTGTACTGCTTGGTGCTTTTTTAACGTTTTACCTAGCTAAACATAGTCGCTTTGATGGTATAAGAGCATCCTCTTCACTTTCTATTATTACTTACTTAATTTTTAGCGCATTGAATTTAAACCCCGATTTATACGCGATTATATTTTTTGGCGGTACATTTATTGGCATGAGCGCCCCGCATCGTTTTGGTATTTATACGGTAGCAAGCTCATCTGTTTTATTTTCAATATTATTTGAATTTCTTGTACCAAAACTTGACGGCTACGGTGGTGCACTAGGTATTAGTGCATTTTTATCTGTATGTATTTGCCATACCTGTATTTTGTTAGGTGCCCCAAGAAGTAAAAAACCACCACCAGTTCAATAAAAAATTATTGAACTGGTCTAGTTTCTCCCTGCATTCGCTTTAATATAGTAGAGAAATTAGAGTGTAAAATATTCATGTTTTAAGCTGTTCTTTTTCTCTGCAAGTCTGTTAGAATCTTTCGCGAACTTTATTTACCCTAAATAAAGACAATCATATATGGATTTATGAAAATGAAAAAACTAATCGCAGTAGCTGCACTATCTTTACTACCTTTCTCAAATGCAATGGCTGACCAAGATATTGGTTGTGGTCTTGGTTCTATGTTATTTGCAGGTCAGCAAGGTAAAGGCGTTAAAATTTTAGGCGCTACAACAAACGGTACTTCTGGTAACCAAACTTTTGGTATCACTTTTGGTACTTTAGGTTGTGATGGTACTGGTACAGTAACGTCTTCAGAAAAAATTGCTTTATTCATTGACGGTAACATGGAGCAACTTGCTCGTGATATGTCAAAAGGTGAAGGCGAAACTTTAGCTACTCTAGCTGAAGCTTGGGGTGTTGCAGATCAAGATAAAGCAGCATTCAACGCGCTTGCTCAAGCACAGTTTTCTTCAGTATTTACTTCTGAAAACGTAACTTCGCAAACAGTTTTAGAAAACCTAAACACTGTTCTTGCAAGTAACGCACAACTTGCTTCTTATACTCTTTCTTAATCAGCTAAATTAGCCGGTTTTATACGTATAAATAAAGCCGCTGGAGTATTTCTCTAGCGGCTTTTATTGTTTAGTGATTATGAAAAAAATATTCTTTGTTTTATCAATTGCGCTGTTTAGTACTTACGTAAACGCTCAAAGTTTTAAAAATGACACCTTAGCAACCGACCCTTACTGGCTCAAATTAGGTCATTACCGTGGGGCCACATTAGGTGGTTGGAAAAGTGAAGTAGATAGTGCTGAGTTTTTTTTATCTCCTATAGGTAAAACAAGTCCACTGGACGAACTTGAAGCCACTATAGCCGCATTTAGTGGTAAAAATACTGACCCAAAAACAACACAATCTCGCTGTCGGTTTCCAGCACGCTATAAATGGCTAAAAACAAAAATTAAAAATAACTGGCCCGCGCTTAATTGCCCAGAGCTTCAGGCGTGGCAAAAAATAATCAACCCAAAAGGGGTTACGTTAGTTTTTCCTACTGCATTTATGAATAGCCCATCATCAATGTTTGGTCACACCTTACTTCGTATTGATGCAAAAGATCAGACCCGCCATAAAGAGTTGCTCGCATTCGCAGTTAATTTTGCAGCAGAACCAAACGGCTCAGACAATGCAGCTATGTACGCACTAAAAGGCCTGATTGGCAGCTATCCTGGTAAATTTTCGCTTATGCCGTACTATAAAAAAGTACGCGAATATAATGATTTAGAATCTCGTGATATTTGGGAATACAAACTTAATTTATCTGAGCCACAAGTAGAGCTTATTTTATTGCACTTATGGGAGCTACAATCAGCTACATTTGATTACTTTTTTATTGATGAAAACTGCTCCTACCAATTACTTGCATTATTACAACTCGCACAAGAGGACCTTGATTTAACATCGTCATTTAATATGCAAGCTATTCCATCAGATACCGTCGCAGTACTAAGAAATAACAACTTACTACAAACTCCTAATTACCGCCCTGCTTTTGGCACTAAGCTTTACCATTACTCTACTCAAATGACTAACGAACAACTTGATGATGCAAGAGAGTTAATGCAAGGTGGCTCCCTCAATACTCGTAATTACTCACAGTCGCAATTAGTCGCAATATTAGAAATGGCGTATGAATGGTTAAATTTTGAATTTTACGATAAAGCATTAAAGCGTGAAGAAATTGCACCGCGACTAACTAAGCTACTACTAATGCGCAGCAAATATAAAGTAGCTTCGCCATTTACTAAGCCAAGTCGTCCTATTGCTTCTCCAGAGCAAGGTCATGGCTCTTCTAAAGTAACGCTTGGAAGAACTGAGTATGCCCATCAAAGTGACTTAACAAGCTTTGCGTATCGCCTTGCATACCATGATTTATTAGATAGCTCAGCTGGATTTATTCCTGGTGCTCAAATTAGCTTTTTTGATATTGAAGGAGCCATAAGCGATAAGGGTAACACGCGACTTGAGCATTTTTATTTATTAGATGCTATGTCACTTGCACCCGATAACCGCGTGTTTGATAGCTGGTCTTGGAACTTTAAAATGGGCTTTGATCGTCAGCCTAATAATAATATTCAACAAGGTCGTTGGTTTGCTAAAGGTGGATACGGAAAATCAATCGGTAACCCAAACACGTTACACGGCTATTTACTTGGCCAAGTTGAATTTAATAATGGTGACATAACAGACAACCTAACAACAGGCATTGGTAGTGAAGCTGGTGCAATATGGCAAATAAATAACAGTCATAAACTCGCTCTTACAGCAAACATAACATGGTTAATAGATGGCCAAGCAGATAAACACAGTGACTTTGCAATAAAGTGGAATTACTCCTTATCACGTAATTTATCTATACGTACTGAACTTAAAAACCAACATTGGTATACAAGTAGTACATCGGCTAAATTTGCAATTCAATACTACTTTTAATCATTGCATATACCCACAAGGGCTCAATTATTTTTACAGCGCTTGTGGGTATATAAAACTTTACTCAATACACGTTCAATTTTCACTTCTTTAATTATGCAATAGACTCTCTACATACCTATTCATTTACTTATTTTATACATTTGAGTATATATTTCAGACAAGACCCTTTAAACTCAAAGTATTGTAGTTAGAAAGATTCTCTTATGTATCTGCGTGTTGTAGTTTTCATTTTCGTTTTTATTTTTTGCAGTAATGTAAGGGCAGTAAGCTCTCTTACTTTTATTGCCGAAGATTTACACCCTTACCATTTTAAAAACAAAAGCGGTGAAGCTGACGGAGCTTCCGTTGATATTGCTAAGGCTGTTTTAAGAGAAGCAAAGCTACAAGCTAAATTTGAAATAATGCCAATGGCACGAGCCTTTCATCAGCTAGCAGCTAATCCAAACACAATTATGCTCTCTTTATTAAAAACTCCCGCTAGGCAAAGTCAGTTTAAATGGTTAGGAGCGGTATACTTTACTGATGCCTACCTAGTTAGTTTAAAAAGCCATAAAGACGAAGTAACTCATTTAAATCATGCAAAATTTTATAAAGTAGGCACTATTCGTGGATATTTGAGTGCCAAATATTTAATAAAGATGGGGTTTGAAGAAGATAAAAATTTAATACTAGCTAGTTATTATCAGCAGGCATGGCAAATGCTTTATAAGGGTAGAACTGACTTTGTCCTTATGAATACACTCACCTTAGATAATGAACTAAAAATGTCAGGGCTCGACCCAGACTTAATAACTAAACGACTTCATTTAGCTGATTTTCCTTCAATACTCTATTTTGCTGCTAATAATCAGCTTGACGATAAAACAGCAAACTTAATCTCGCAGGCATTAAAAACTATAAAAGTAAGTGGCGAATACCAAGCCATTTTAAAAAAGTGGCAACTCCCTCTTCCTCCTTCTATAAATTAAACCTATTTAAATAAGTATATTAGCAAACATCAAGCGCTACCAAATATGATGAAAAACACCTCTGTTTAACAATTTTAAATAACATAATAACGTTAACCAACCCTATTGGTTAACCAAAACACCGTCATTAAAATAACAATTAATTATAAAAAACTACAAATTGGTAAGTTTTAATTTTTAAATTGGTATGTTAGATTGAGGTTAAGCGACGCCTGTACCGCGCAATTTTTACTTCATCACACAGAGACAATAATGATAAAAAATACATCCACATTTAAACTTACGGCTTTAGCCGTTATCACACCTCTACTTTTTACGGCTTGTTCAAGTACCCAAAGCACTAATCAGAAAAGCGATGCGCCGGTACCTGCAACAAAGTTTGATTTATCACACTGGAAAATAAATGTACCAGTGGATTTAAACAACGACGGTAAAATTGATGAAATAGATGTAGAAGAAATTCAGACTTACGCACACCCTGATTTTTTCTATCTTGATGATAAAGGCTACATGGTATTTACCTCCCCTAATAAAGCGCTTACAAGTGCTAACTCTACTAATACCCGTAGTGAACTTAGACAAATGATCCGTGGATCAAATACTAAAATTAAAACTAAACACTCTAAAAACAACTTTGCTTTAGCTGTTCACCCGCTATCTGACCGATTTGGCTCTGTTGGTGGAAAGATGGAAGCAACGTTAAAAGTAGATCACGTTGCGCTACGTGCGACTGATCCTGATAAAAAAGCGGCTTACTCGGTTGTTGTAGGGCAAATTCACGCAGGTAAAGATCAGGCACTTATTGATACCAAGCTTGGTTATGGCTGGGGCAATGAGCCACTTAAAATATATTACAAAAAATGGCCAGGGCATAAAACAGGCTCAGTTTTTTGGAACTACGAACGTAACTTACCTAAAACCAATCCTGACCGTAAAGACATTACTTACCCAGTTTGGGGTAATACATGGGAAAACCCTAATGAGCCTGGCAGTGCCGGTATTGCACTAGGTGAAGAATTTAGCTACACGGTCAATGTGTATAAAAATGTTATGCACCTTACATTTAGCGCACAAGGCAAAGAAGACGTTAACTACTCTATTAACTTAGGTAATAACGTAGATGCTTATGGCAAAGTGGACGAAAAAGACCATCCACATGGTTACGCTGCAGATTGGCATTACTTTAAAGCCGGCGCTTATAACCAATGTAGCACTAAGAGCGCTAAAGGTATTTGGTACCCAGGTTGTTTAGGCACTGGCGATTGGACTACAGATAAACAAAATGGCGATTACGCTCAAGTAAGCTTTAGTAAACTAGAGTTAAGCCCAGCGACACCGCCAACAAAATAACTATGCTAGTACAGCCTCAGATAAGTAATTTTTTAGTGATGTAAACAGTGGCGTTGGTAGATTATTAATATCGCACCAGCGCCACTTTAAACATTTATTAGGCTCTTTAAGCTCAGGCTCTCCGCCTTCAAAATCAGCTTTTACATACAACGTAATATAGTGTTTGTTCTCTGCTGTAAAAATATCATTGGTAAAATCAAGCTTAGTAACTTTACTTACCTTTAAACCTGTTTCTTCAAACACTTCTCGTATTGCACATTGTTCAACACTTTCACCAAACTCTAAATGTCCACCAGGTGTTGCCCATGTATTAGCACCATGCGCGCCAATGCGCTCACCTAGTAAAATTGTGTTTTGATGCTTTATGATAACCGCAACCCCTACTCTTACTACGTTACTCATATCGTATTTTCTCTTATTTTTACTGCCCGCCATGCTGAACCACACGCTTTGTGTTGTCAATTTTGTATTTTTAAAACCAGTGTATTGATTAACTTTTAGCCGACCAAGGTCGAATAGCTTGCTTGCTAAAAAAAGCCTACATTTTGTAAGGTCTCTCACACACAAATTTAGTTTTAGGAGCCTTACATGTCAGGCAAATATAAACAGCAATATAATGGTTTTAAACAAAACCCAGCCCAATTTTGGCTCGAACAAAGTAAAAATATTCCGTGGTATAACCCCCCCACAAAAGCATACACACAAGACGACGACGGGCTTTACCATTGGTTTAGTGACGGGCAATTAAACACCAGTTTTTTAGCACTAGACCAACACGTTATTGCCGGATTTGGCGAGCAAACTGCACTGATTTACGACTCCCCAGTCACTAATACAAAGCAAACTTATAGCTACTCACAACTACAACAAGAAGTTGCTAGATTTGCAGGCGTAATACAATCGTTAGGTGTTACAAAAGGCGACCGCGTTGTTATTTATATGCCAATGATCCCACAAGCTGTTATTGGTATGTTGGCGTGCGCTCGTCTTGGTGCTATTCATTCGGTGGTATTTGGTGGGTTTGCTGCACACGAATTAGCTGTACGCATTGATGATGCCAAGCCCAAACTTATACTTAGCGCCTCATGCGGTGTTGAAGTAAACAGCGTTATTGAATACAAACCACTTATTGATAACGCAATAGACTTAGCTACGCACAAAGTAGAACACTGCGTTATTTATCAGCGTCCACAAGTAACCGCCACTCTTAAGCCTAAACGAGACATAGATTGGACTCAGGCAATGCAAACGGCTGCAAGCGCAGATCCGGTGCCTGTAAATGGAGATGATCCGCTTTATATTTTATATACCTCAGGCACGACAGGCACACCCAAAGGCGTAGTACGCGAAAATGGCGGTCACGCAGTGGCAATGCAATACAGCATGGCAACCGTTTATGGTATGAAGCCCGGCGACGTATTTTGGGCAGCGTCTGACATTGGCTGGGTAGTTGGGCACTCTTATATAGTTTACGCACCGCTAATGTATCGCTGCGCGACCGTATTATATGAAGGTAAACCCGTTAAAACGCCCGATGCTAGTGCATTTTGGCGCGTGGTAGAAGAATATAAAGTAAATGCATTATTTAGTGCCCCCACCGCCTTTAGAGCAATCAAAAAAGAAGATCCAAATGCCGATGGTTTTAATCAATACGATACCTCAAGCTTAAAACGTTTATTTTTAGCTGGCGAGCGGTTGGACCCTCCCACTTACGAGTGGCTTAAAGAAAAAACCAAACTGCCAGTGCTCGATCATTGGTGGCAAACAGAAACCGGCTGGGCTATTGCTTGTAACCCTGTAGGGCTTGAGTACTTAGCAACAAAACCTGGCAGCTCTACCGTGCCTACTCCAGGTTTTGACGTGCGAATATTAGATATGGATGGCAATGAATGCGCAGCTAACGAGCAAGGCGCCGTGGTAATTAAACTGCCACTTCCACCAGGTTGCCTACCAACTATTTGGCAAGATACCACGCGCTTTAAAGCAAGCTACCTAAATGAATACGAAGGTTATTATTTATCTGGCGATGGTGGTTATATTGATGAAGACGGCTACCTATTTATTATGGGCAGAACCGACGACGTTATAAATGTAGCAGGCCATAGGCTTTCTACCGGCGAAATGGAAGAGATAGTAGCCGCGCACCCTGCTGTTGCTGAATGCGCTGTTTTTGGTGTGAACGATCCTCTAAAGGGGCAACTTCCTATGGGAATGATCGTGCTTAAAAATGATTTTATGGGCTCAAGTACCGACGTAGAACAAGCGCTTGTTTTAAGTGTTCGTAATCAGATTGGCGCTATTGCGTGCCTTAAAAATATAGTTAGCGTAGATAGGTTGCCCAAAACACGCTCGGGTAAAATACTGCGTAAAAATTTGCGCCAATTGGTTGATGGCGAAGAGCTACAAATACCTTCAACCATAGATGATGCCAGTATCTTTGAAGAAATAAACCAACAACTAACACAAAGATAAACCCAACCAACCAACCTATCTAAAGCCATTTTTATAATGGCTTTTTATTTCATCCTTATATTTGATCCTTTTACTTAAGCTTAAGCTTTAATTTAACCAATAGCTGAAATTTTTTACTGCTTAATGCTTTCTTCTTTTAATAGCGTTATTAATTTAATCAATTTAAAAAGGAATGGTGTATGCCCCGCTTGCTACAAAAACTATTAACCACAGCCCTATTGTTTATAGGCTTTGCCACACAAGCCTATGAAATAGAAGACTTAGGAGATGGCTTACACCGCTTTATAGACGACAGACACCGCTCAGTATTTTTAATCACTCCTGAGGGTGCAATTGTTACCGACCCGCTTAACAAAAAAGCCGCCATCTGGTTAAACGAGCAAATTAAAACTCGCTATAACGTACCGGTAAAGTATGTAATTTATAGCCATAATCACAGCGATCATATTTACGGCGCCGAAGTATTCAAAAGCCCGCACACCACTTTTGTGGCGCATAAACTCGCCGCGCAAGATATTAAAAACACACAAATGAAAACGGTAATGCCCAGCCTTACTTTTGATAACGAGCTACTACTTACCCTTGGTGATTCAACAGTAAAGCTTAACTACCATGGTCCAAACGATGGTCGTGGTTCGGTTAGTATATTATTCGAAAAGCAAAAAACCTTGTTTGTGGTTGATTGGATTGTTATTGGCAGAATGCCGTGGCAAAAACTGTGGAGTTACGATATTCAAGGCATGATTAATTCAACTCAAGCGGTACTCAAATATGACTTTAATAATTTTGTAGGCGGGCATGCCGATATTGGCAGTAAAGCAGATGTAGCGCGTTACTTAAGTTATTTAGAGCTTTTGTATAGCCAAGTAACCGCAGGCGTTTTAGCCGGTAATACGCTTGACGAAATTAAACAAAATGTAAAATTAGACCAATTTAGTGACTTTAAACAGTTTGATGCATGGTTACCACTTAACATAGAAGGCGTGTACGAGCGTTTAATGGAAGAGTCTGGTATGGGTTGGCGCAGCGATTTATAAGTTTGAACTCAGTGGACTAAGCTCTGAGCTCTAAACTCAATATTGTAAGCATTGGTATTGGCGTATTTAACGCAGTACCAATGTACTTATTAATTAGTTAAATAGACGTCAAAAGCCATATAAGTCACCTTTACAATATCCTTACGTTTGCTTACAGCACTATACAAAAAAAGTTTATCCTAGGCTTTGTGTTAAGCTACATAGGACTAATAAACATGAACTTATCTTTAAAAGTAGTTTTAGTAATGACGACCGCGCTTATTATGAGCGGCTGCACAGTATATCAACATGATCCCAGTGCGCATAAACCACATAAAAAAGTCGTTAAAGTAGTTACGCTTGCTTTAGTAACTGAGCACAACTCTCCCAACATTGTGATCGTAAAAGCCAAGCCCACAAAACAAGCCTGCACTAAACACGATGATCATTGGCATTGTAAGGCTCGATAAAAAACGCTTTGCTAAGTAAACTCGTTTAGGTAAAAGAAGTAAATTGCGCTTTTTATTAATATAGAGTTGAGTGATATTGGCAGCGCTAACGTTTGATATACTTAGATATTTTAGCCTCATCAATGTGATAAGGAGGTATCCACTAAACAGAAGTAGAAACATTGTCATTGTTTAGCTTTTAGTTGAGCTCGTTAGTTAAATTGTGCTTGGGCTTTGTCTCGTGCAACTTTAAATGACGGTCTAAAATGTGGTACGTACTTAGTATCAAGGAGCATTGATATAGTGTCTAAATGAGAGCAAATATAACTATCTAAGCTTGTAAATATTCTTGCTTTTTGTGATTTATAACTGTCCATTTTCAATGTAATATCCAAATCATTTAATTTATGTAAATGGGCATTAAGGGCAATCCAAGAGCTAAATAAGCCTTCGTAGCATATTAAGAAATCGAATGAACGCCTACGATAGCCATCGATAATAAAATCAGGATTTTTTTCTCCTTGATAGTTCGTGTGTACTGAACAAAACTCAGCAGCATGATGACCAAGGATTTCATTTAAAACTTTATTATTCATAGTTGGTATTTCACGGGCTAATTCTGTTTTCACTGTCGCTATAAAGAATACAATATCAGACTCAATTTTTTGAAGTTTGAGTGCATCCAATGTGTACTGCTGCTGCTTTTGATGTGCTTTAAGTTGAACATACAAAAATCCAACCGAAATAACAGTTATTGCAGGGCCTAAAATACCACCAAAGAAACTTCCCATTTCAGCCCATTTGGCATGATCAGCCCAAAAACCAAAGCCAAACTGATATATGTATAGAAAGATTGGCATTAATATCAGCACAATCAATAAAGCACTAACGATTTTCGTATATTTCCTTAAGAACATAGCACCTTGCTAAAAGCGGCTAGAAATGACTAGTTATAATAGCAAGAAATGAGTTTAGCCAATTACGTATTCTCGCGTCACGCTCTCCCCATCTTTACCTGCAGTTTTAGCAAATTACTTAACACATTACTATCACTAAGTTTTTTTATATTCTCAGCGTTAAATTAAATATTTTTGAATGTAAAAAAACCGCGCTAAAGCTTTTCTAAAAGTACCTTAGCGCGGTTTTTATATTTCAAATCCAAGTATTCTAAGTATTAAAAAAGCGTATTAACTAAAATCGACCACCACTTCATAACGCCCTGGCATGTCGTTTACTTCGTATACCCAACCGTGTCGTTTTATTATTTTTTCGCTTAACTCTAATCCTAAACCGTAGCCAATATTAGCTGGCTTGTCTGTGTTATTAGTCGCGTGTGGCATATCAGTTTGTGCGCTACTATTTACTATAATCACACGGCTACCCTGCTGAGTAATTCGCACTTGCCCTTGTTGCGTATGCTGATACGCATTACGTATTAAGTTAGTAAGCACAATGTGGCATGCGGTGGCTTCGGTATTAATAGTTGTACTATGGTTATCGGTATTTATAAGTACATCAACTTGTTTTGAATTGAGTAAATAATCGAGTTCGTTACTCAAGGTCGTTATTTTTTCGGCTAGGTTTACAGGCTCTGGTGCACTTTGCTGGTCGTCATTTCTGCTAAGCCACAATAACGTCTCAGTTAAATCGCTCATAGTTAAACCGGCGCGCTCTATTCGCTGCAGTGTAAGGTGTTGTTTATCGCTTAAAGGTGCTTTTTCGCTTAAGCGGTTAAGTAACTCAACGTTGCTGCGAATAACCGAAATTGGCGTACGTAACTCGTGGCTCGCATAACTTAAAAAGCGCTGCTCTCGCTCAAGGCTGTCGTGAGCAGAAAGCAAGCTACTGCGTATTAGCGTTGCCAAGGTATTTAGTTCGTTATAGGTAAAGTCGGGCGGCGTGTTTTGTAAATTATTTTGATTTAGGGACTTAGCCCAACCGCGTAGTGACTCTACTGGTTTAGCTATTTTTTTCATTACCATAAACAAAAAGAAGGTAAATAAAGCAATTGCCGTTACCCCTGTTAACGCTATCCATGCCAACTTTTTTATAGGTTTATCGGGTGAGCTTTGTTTTTTAAGGCGCTCTTTTTCAAGCATAATACGTGATACGTAACGGGGCTCCCCTGCAGGGTTTTGAAAATACGCTACAAAATAGAGGTCTTCCGGCATTGAAAAAAACGATGGTTTTACTTTGCTTTTTTGTAGTACGCCAATCTCTGTAGGCTTTGTAAAGCGTTGCTGAATTTCGCTTGGCATGTCTTCCCAGCGACTCGCTATTTTAAAGCCAATCATTTCTGCAGGTTCACCGTTTTTAACCTCAGTAGATTGCGAAAGCGCATGCATTACGCCATTTAACCCTCGGTCTAAGCCATCAATAAAATAATTAACACTTAAAAACGAAAAACCAATTGCCATTAATGAACTTAAAAGCACCATGGTGGCAAAAAAATACAACCTCAGGCTGGGTCTAATTTTCATGCTTGTGTCCCATTTTTTAATTTTAGCGCAAACCCTACACTGGGTATTGTTTCTAGTACGGCTTGGCAATGCGCTTGCTCTAGCTGTTTACGCAAATGATGAATATGCACTTTTAAGCTATTGCTGTCTGGCTGATCGTCTCCCCATATTGCTTGCATAATTACCTGTCGGGTTACCGGTTTTTGCTGCTCTCGTACAAGCACTTCTAATAACTTAAAAGTAATGGGTGATAACTTTAAACTGTGCGCAGCCACTGTTGCTGTATGCGCGGTTAAATTAAGTGTTAAATTAGCAAAGGTAAGTCGCTTAACCTCTCCACTTTTACGCTTTGCTAATACTTGAACCCGCGCTACTAGCTCTTTCATCGCAAATGGTTTTACTAAATAGTCGTCACTACCGGCTGCAAACCCCTCAAGCTTATTGTCGAGGCTATCGCGCGCTGTCAGCATTAATACAGGTATATCAATGCCTTGCTCACGCAATGATTTACACATGGTTAAACCGTCCATTTTGGGCATGTTTACATCTAATATAATCATTTGATATTGATTACGTTCTATTAAATTTAAACCCATTACGCCATTGCTTGCATGGTCACACTCTATTGACTCAATTTCGAGATAATCAACAATGGTGGTTGCCAAATCTATGTCGTCTTCAACCAGTAGTACGTTTATCATTAAGAGGCTACTTCCTGCGTTTTATTTTTAGCACCTAGCGATATTAGCACAGCATCAATACCGCGTTTAGCATCGGTTTGAATCATCAATAATGCCGGTATAAGTATTAAGGTAATAACCGTGGCAAACAAAATACCGTAGCCAAGTGATGCCGCAGCAGGAATTAAAAACTGTGCCTGCATTGAGGTTTCGCTAAGTAGCGGCACTAAGCCTGCGTACGTCGTAATTGAGGTAAGTAATACCGCACGTAACCGGCTCGTACACGACTCAACTATGGCATCGTGCGTGCTCATGCCCTCTTCTTTTACTAGTTCGTTAAAGCGTGAAACAAGTAATAAGCTGTCGTTTACAACTACCCCACTGAGCGCCAAAATACCATTTAACGACAATATACTAATGGTTAAGTCGTTCCACCAATGTCCTAAAATAGCGCCCACAATGCCAAATGGAATTGCTACCATAATCAACATAGGTTGAATGTACGATTTAAGCGGAATAGCCAGCAACACGTAAATAACTAATAAAGCGGCTACAAACATAGTGCTCATTGAGCTGGTGGTTTCGCTTTGTTGCTCTGCCTCTCCTGCAAAATACACACTTAAGTTAGGAAATTGCTGTGTTAACTCAGGAATTAAGTCGCGCTTTAAGTTAGCAACTAACTCGTTTGGAGCAATCACGTTTTTATCCACTTGGGCGCTTAAATAAATTGCACGAAGTCCATCAATGCGGGTTATTTCATCTTGCTGATATTCACTGCTTACTGTGGCTACGTTAACTAAAGGGACAACGGTGCCATCAGGCAGGCGAATACGCGACTGCATTATATCGGCAGGTGTTTTACGAGCATTTTCTGGGTAGCGTACACGTACTTTAACTTCGTCTTTATTACGTTGGTAGCGCTGTACAACTGCACCACCAAAGGCTTGCAGTACTTGCTTTGATAAACTGGCTGTATCCATGCCAAGCGCGCGCCCTTGTGCATTTAGGGTAAATTTAAGCTGTGGCTGACCTGGGTTTAAGTTGTCGTCTATTCCGTTAACGCCTGCGGTATTTTGTAAGCGCTCCTTAAATAGTGCGCCCGCCGCCATTACGGTTTCGTCGTCCCACGCTTTAAGCTCAACTTTAAAGTTATCGACCATTTTACGCGTGGCTAATATTTGTAATTTTTTACTGCCCTCAAGGCTACCTGCTACGCGCTGCCACTCTTGAGCAAATTCGCTTGCTGTAAAAGCGCCTTCGTTTAATAGCTCAACGCTTACTTCACCGCTGGTGTCGCTGCTACTAATGACTTGTAGGCTGGTTATTTCGCTTTTGTCAGAGTTCAACTTAGTCATTAAGTTTTGCTCAGCTTGTAATGCACTTTGCTCAAGCGTTAGTAAGTTTGTGTTTGTTTGCCCATAAGCGGCGTCGTTTTGCATAACCAAATCGGCTGTTACGGTATCGCCTGCAATACTTGGGAAAAAACCAACTTTAACTGTGCCTGTCATCGGCATGCCAATAACTAATATAAAAAAGGCGATAAACGCAGCCACTACGGCGTATCTAAAGCGCAGTGAAAATTCAATAACCTTGCAGTAAATGTTTTTACTAAACCAGCTTAAGCCGCTATCAGCACCATGTTGTATTTTTGACCACAGACCTGCTAAGCCTTTTTTAACTTGGCGTTTAGTACTAATGTGGGCTAAATGCGAGGGTAAAATAAGTTTTGATTCAACAACTGAAAGCAGTAAACAAATAGTCACTACAGTGGCAAATTGAGAGTAAATTTTACCTAAGTTGCCCGACACATTCGAAAGCGCTACAAACGCAGCCACCGTGGTTAACACCCCAAATATTGTTGGCACAGCAACCTTCATGGTACCTAAAACTGTATTATTTAATGTATCGCCATGCTTTTTACGTGTGGTGTAAATACTCTCGCCTACAACAACGGCATCGTCTACCACTATGCCCAGCGCCATAATAAAACCAAAGGTGGTCATTTCGTTTATGGTTAGTGCGGTGTAGCCATCGGTCATAAAATAAAGCGTACCAAAAAATACAAACGGCAAGCCACCAGCAACCCACAGCGCTACGCGTACGTTTAAAAATATGGCAAGTATTACAAACACCATAATAATACCGGTCACGGCATTTTTAGTAAGTAGCGATAAACGCTCGGTGATCATGGTGCTTTTGTCGTGCCAGCTTTCAAGCTCTACGTTTTGAGGTAATAAACCGCTTTCGTGCCATTTATCTATTACGCTATTAGCTTGCTTAACAATGGTAGTTATATCGCTGTTATCGCCCATTAAAATTTCAACGCCTACGGCATTTTGTTGGTTATAACGGCTTAATGAGTTGCTATCTTCGGCAAATGAGTCGGTAACTGTGGCTACATCTCCTAACTTAATTTGTGTGCCTGATGCGGTTGTTAACAATACAATATTGGCAAAGTCGCGCTGCCAGTAAGCTTGGTCGGCGGCTTTTAAGCGTATAATTTTACTGCTATCGCGCAAACTAGTCGAAAGCGGGCTTGATGACTCATTATTAATGACCTCACTTACATCACTAATAGTTAAGCCATACGCTTGTAATTTACCTTCGTCGATTTCTATGGACATCATCGGGTCGAGCACACCCGATTGCTCTACGTCGCTAATGCCTGATTGCGCTAATAAATCGGCTTTAAGTTTTTCACCCAAGTTTTGTAATGTATGGCGATCTGCATCCCCAAAAAGTTGCAGCGTTAATGCATGATCTTGCCTACGGGCTTTATCAATAACAGGTTGCTCAGCATCTGCCGGAAAGTTATTAATAGCGTCAACTTGGTTTTTAACGTCAACAAGTAACTCATCGAGTGAGTAATCAGTACTTTTTTCAATGCTTACATGGCTACCGCTAGCATCGGATGTAGAGGTAATACGTTTAATACCCGATACGGTTTCGAGCGCTTCTTCTATTTTTAACGCTATTCCTTCTTCGGCTTGCAATGCATCGCCACTGTCGTAAACCACCGATACCGAAATAGTATCTGGCTCTAAACTCGGAAAAGCCTCTTTACGTAAAGTCGTAAGCGACATAATACCCATTACAATCACACTAACTAACAATAAGTTAGCGGCAACAGAGTTATTTGCAAACCAATTAATAATACCGTGCAGCGGGTTATTATTACTGGGTATTTGAGGTGGTTGATGAGGGCTCATTATTATATCTCCTCAACTATTGGATTTACTTTCATGTCGTTTAAGTAACTAACAAGTGGGCGCGCCACCACTTTTAGATTTTTAGCACCATCTACTGGCGTAATATATACGTAATTCCCACGCTCAAATACTTTATTAGCGTGTGTGCTTACTAAGCTATTTTGATCATTTACGTACCAAATTAAGCCATCTTGAGATACCGCCGAAGCAGGCAGTTTTATTACGTTAGTTAACTGCTTACCGGCAATTTCTACCGCTAAAAATGTGCCAGGCAGTAACGGCGTTGTTTGCTCAAACGGTTTATCTAAGGCAACAATTACGCTGCGTTGACGCGAGCTGTCATCAAGATGTTGCTCAAAACGTGCAATATAACCGTTCCATTTAGTATTAGTGGTTACATCAGTTAAAATAACATCGCCTGATTTATTATTTGCTAGGTTTTGCCACTGACTTAATGAAAGCGGCACCGTTATTTCTACTTTGTCAGTGCTGTTTAGCGTGGCAAGCGTATCGCCAATACTCACATAAGTACCTAAATCTATATCGCGCGATAAAATAACAGCGTCAAATGGTGCACTTAACTGGGTGTTATTTACATCACGCTGTGCGGTTTTAAGTGCATATTGTGCTTTATCGAGCGTAGCTTGCGCGGCTTCTAACTGCAGCGTTCTAAATACAAGCGGCGAGCTTGGCGCTTGCGTAACGCCTGAGCGATCCCATTCACGTTTTGCTTGATTACCTAAATCTTGTTCTTCTTGCAGTGCTAGTTTTGCATCAGCCAATGTTGCTTTTGCGCTAGCTAGAGCTTGTAAGTATTCGGTGTCATCAATTTGTGCAAACACCTGCCCTTTAGTTATTAAGTTACCGGTCGCAAATTGCTCGCTCATACTGGTTACTTCGCCTTTAACTTGTGCTTTTAAGCTAAGTGACCAATGCGCTTTAGCTTCACCGTGGCCGCTAACATAAGCCTGATAAGTGCTCGGAGCTGCATTAATTACCGATACATTTGGGACAATAGCTTTAATAGCGGCAGGTTGTGGACTATTTGCTTTTTCAGCCATTTTTTGACCGTTATACATAATAGCAAGCCCTATACAAACAATAGCAACAAGCGTTACAACAACCGGTGTTGGCGAAATTTTCATGACGATACTCCAAGGCCCAAAGCGAGGCCTAAATCTATGCGGTTAGTTAAAAGGGTGTAGTTTATTTGGCTAAGCTGGGCTTGCAGGTCGTATACTTTTTGTTGCACTGTTAGCAAATCTAAAATATCAACCAAACCTTGTTGATACTTACTTTGATAGTTACTAAAGCTGCGTTTAGCGCTAGCAAGTGCATTGCTAATTTGCAGTTGCTGCTCGGTTAATGATTGCTCCTGCCCGAGTGCATTTTCAACTTCGTTTACCGCACTTAGCAGCGTATCTTGGTACTGCCAAAACGCTTGCTCGGCATTTAATTTTGCAATATCAACTTGCGCACGCAGTGCTCCACCTTCAAATAAAGGGGCACTTAAACTGCCTAATAAACTCCACACTGGGCTAGTTAATAATGCTTGGCTTGGCGTGCTTGCTAAATCACTCAGTGATGCCGAAAGCGAAATACTCGGTAGTAGCTCTTTGTACGATACATCAACCAAGTAATGCTTTGCCTGAATGTTGTAATAGGCACTTTGTAAGTCAGGTCGGCGCGCTAAATCTTGCTCTGGTAATGTACTTAATGGCTCAATAACGCTTGGTAGTGTTAATGTATTTGGCAGGTTTTGAAGTTTATCAGTGCCTACAATTAGCATTAAAGCACGCTTTGCTTTTGCTATTTGTTCTTGGTAATCGGCAATGGTTGCGCGAGTAGATGCCGTGCTAGTACGGGCGGTATCAAGCGCTTCTAAATCACCTAATCCATATTGGTAGCGCTCTACAATACTTTGCTCATTATTTTGTAAAACAACTAAACGTTGTTGCTCTATATCGAGCAAATTTTGCTGCAAAATAATGTTTAAATACGTGCGTATCACGCTGGCTACTAAGGTGTCTTTAGCGCCTTGATAAGTAGCTTGATTACTGGCAATAGTCATATCTTGCGCGGCTACGTTGTCAGCAATTTTTTGCCATATATCGGCTTCCCAACTTATACCTACTGATGAGCTGTATTGCGTGCCTTCGGTTTTACTGCGCTGCGCGTCAAATCCTGCATCTACACTAAACCACTGACTTGCAGCGGTTACATCACGCTGCGCATAAGCTAGTTTTAATGCAACATGCACTTGATTAAACGATGGGTTATTAGTAACAGCTTGCTCAATAAGCGAATCAAGCCCTTCAATATCCACCAAATCGGTAATGTAATTTACTTGCTGTGCGTTACTTTGCGTGTACTGCCAGTTTGTATGTTGCTTTAGCGACTGCTCAGTACTATTACCTTGATAGCTTGGCTGACTACTACATGCAGCAAGCGTACAACTAAGTGCAAGTAAAAAACCGGTTGAGTGCTTTTTAAAATAAACCATTTAACTATGCCTAATTCGTACTATTACACATAGCTTATTAGGTCGAGGGTTAAGGAGGGGTTAAATGATTTAATCTAAATATTGGGTTGCTAATTTAACAGTAAAAAGTAGTCACTTTAGATGTTTTATATCGTTATAAGTTTTGTAATTGCTCTATCAACCATTTATGAATAGGGCTGTTATTAGTACGCGGATGCCATGCGGCTATTACTTTAAATGTAGGAGGCAGAGCTTCTATTTTTAGCTGTTTAACTTTGCTGTTTGGTAATAATCTTGATGGGTAAAACGCGAGCATATCGGTTGTATGTAAAATGTCGGGCACTGCTGAAAAGCTCGGTACCGACATTACAATATTACGTTTTAGCCCTTGGCTTTCAAACCACTGATCGTGCGATCCGCGCAAATTTGCACGAGATGGCGACACCACTAGCTGTGGATGCTTTGCAAATTGCGCCAAACTCAAAGGTTCAGTGTAAGTAGTGTTACCTATACCGGTAATACACAAATGCTGTTCTTCAAACAAGGTGATATAAGAAAGGTTGTCGGGTATAAATTCTGGAAAGCTTATCAGCAAATCAAGCTCGCCTGCCGTTATAAGTTGATTAACGTTGTCGGATGCAAAGTCGCGCACTATCAGCTTTAAACCTGGCGCTTCGCGGCGGGTAATATTAAATAATTGTGGCAATAAAGCCTGCGTGGCGTAGTCGGTTGCGCTTATGGTAAACACACCTTTATAAGTTTGCGGGCTAAACTGCTCGGGCTCTAGTAACGACTCTAATTGCTTTAAAATATGATTAACAGGCGTCTTGAGTCCTTGCGCTTTAGGAGTAGCAACCATGTTATTACCTTGGCGAATAAACAAGCGATCGTCAAATAAGTCTCGTAGCTTTCGTAGTTGCTCACTAATAGCTTGTTGCGTTAACCCCATTTTTTTGGCTACTTGCGAAAGATTTTGCAGTTCTAATAAGCTACTGAGTACTCTTAACTGTTTTATATCAAGCCGACTAATACCATTCATAATTGTATGCTGTACAAAAAAGTGTTGTTTCAAATTGTATCCTTAAATCTCTATGCTGCCAATGTTGCTTAACCACTATTTAAGCCTTTGTTTGCTTTATAAGAGAATTTAAAATGAAATCAGATTTAGTTAATACCGCTCCTTTATTCTCATCAATTGAGCTTGGCCCTTTTACACTTAAAAACCGTATTGTGATGCCTCCTCTTACTCGCTCTCGCAGCACTCAGCCTGGCAATATTCCTAATGAATTAATGGCTGAGTATTACTCGCAGCGTGCATCGGCTGGTTTTATGGTTACCGAAGGCACACAAATAGAACCTCGTGGGCAAGGTTACGCTTGGACCCCAGGTATTCACTCGCAAGCACAAATTGAAGGCTGGAAAAAAGTAACACATGCAGTACACGCTAAAGGCGGCGTTATTTTTGCTCAGCTTTGGCATGTAGGGCGCGTATCGCACGCCACACTACAACCAAATTCAGGTAAACCGGTTGGCCCTTCAGATATTATTGCTGACAATGTAAAAGTATTTATTGAAACCGCACCTGGTGAAGGCGCATTGGCTGACCCAAGTGAGCCTCGTGCATTAAGTACTACTGAGGTTGGTGAACTGGTAAACATGTACGCTCAAGCTGCACGCAATGCTTTAGAAGCTGGCTTTGATGGTGTGGAGCTTCATTGTGCTAACGGGTATTTAGTTAATCAGTTTATTTCTGAGCATACTAATAACCGTGACGATCAATACGGTGGAACGCTTAGTAATCGCCTGCGCTTTTTAAAAGAGATAGTTGAAGCGGTAAGTGACGTTGTAGGCTCTGATCGTTTAGGTGTTCGCTTTGCTCCTTTATTTGAAAGCACAGATGAAACACGAGTGTATTTAGGACTTGTTGAATCAAACCCTCATCACACTTATATCCAGGCCGTTAAAGTGCTTGAGCAAGCAGGTATTGCTTACTTATCGATTGCGGAAGCTGATTGGGATAACGCTCCCGATTTACCACAAGAATTTTATAAAGCAGTCCGAGCTGAATTTTCAGGGCGCATTATTTATGCAGGTAAATACACAGTAGAAAAAGCAGTGCGTATTTTAGGTGAAGGTTACGGTGACTTATTTGCATTTGGTCGCCCATTTATAGCTAACCCTGATTTACCAGAGCGTATAGCAAATAATTGGACGTTTAACGAAGCTGATGCAGCCACTATGTATGGCGGTACTGAAGTAGGTTATAGCGATTATCCTTTTTATCAAAAGTAATTAACCAGCAAAGCCAAGGAAGGCTTAATTACTAATTTAATAGCCATTTTTTATGACACGACTAATCATTTTGGTATATTAAAACGTTCCTATAATCGTCAAAAACTAGAGATTATGTCAAGAACCGTCAGTAAAATGTAAAAAGCTGTAAGCATAACTCCGTTTGCTGTTGTATGTCAGTTAACATTCAGTTTGAGCCGCTAGTATTGAACCCAGTTATGTAAAAACATAAACGAGGCAATATTATGAAACTTACTTTTTTACTACCTGCCCTGCTCGCCATTGGCGCAGTATCAGGCTCTGCGCTTGGAGCACAAAACGAGCGAGAGAATGATAAAAGCTTTAAACGCGATCACGACAAACGTGTTGAATATAAACGCGATGAACGCCGCCATGAAAAAAAGCAGCGTATTGAGCATAAAAAAGAAAAACGAGAAGACCGTAAGCAAGAAAAACGTAAACTTGATAAGTACAAACAGGAAAAGCGTGAACTACACCGCTACAACCAGCGAAAATATAACTACTTAACAAGCCATCACAATTCAGTCGCTTACAGACAAAATCGATTTATAAACCATTTACCACGCAATAGCGCATCAATCAGATTTAATGGTATTTCGTTTACGTTTAACGACGGCCTTTATTACCGTAAAGCTAAAAGAGGCTACCATGTTGTTAAACCACCTAGAGGCCTGCGTATAAATACGCTACCAAGAAATTACAGGCATTTTAAACACCACAATACGACTTACTACACTTATCAAAATGTATACTACATTGCGGATAATGATGGTTATACGGTTGTTGATGAGCCATCAACTCGCCTTAATCAGGCAGTAAAAGTGGGTAATGTGAATGACTATAGCTTAGGCCAAACTTACGATTCATTGCCTCAGACAGCACAGGCCGTAATAATTAACTCACAGCAGTATTTTAAATACGGCGATATTTATTTTTTACCGCAAATAAGTGGTGACGACATAAAATACCTTGCTATTAAGCTAGGTTAAACTCGCTATAAATTAAAAGGCCTTACTGTAAATAGTAGGGTCTTTTTCATTCCCCTCCGTAGGTAGTAATTTACAGCAATAAAATCAATTCTCTCTAAACATTAACATGTCTTAGTATTTGTAAGCTTTTTTGTTAAACTAGCTCGCATATTAATAGTGAGAGTGTATTTATGTCGGGTGAGTTTCCACGTGCTGGTTTTTGGCGCCGTTTTGCGTCGTTGGTCTACGATACGTTAGCCATTATTGCGTTTGCGATGTTAACTGTAGTGCTGTATTTATTTGCAGTACAGGGGCTTATTTCTCTCGATGTAATTAGTTTAAATGGCGCAGAGGATGTATCTGCATTTATTCAAAATTCAAATCTTCTTTCGGGTATTCGTACCGCTCTTTTAATTATTGTTAGCTTAGTATTTTTTGGCTACTTTTGGACTAAAAGCGGGCAAACCATTGGCATGCGTGCATGGCGTTTAAAAGTACAAACTCTTGAAGGTAATTTAATTAGCTGGCCGCAATCAATTATCCGCAGCGTTAGCGCTTTACTCGGTTTAGGTAATTTGGTGGTGTTAGTCGATTTTAAAAACAAAAAAGCACTACAAGACTACATCTCTAAAACAGAAGTTATTGCGCTTACTAAAGAAGAAAACAGACGTATTTATAGTGAGCTTGATTAATACCTGCTTTCCAAAACTGGTAATTAAAAAGCAAAAAGGGTTACCACTGGTCACCCTTTTTCATACTTTGAATAGGTACTCTATACCCGTTTATTCATCAAATATGTCGCAAAGCCTATAAATATAATACTAGGTAATACCGCCCCTATAATGGCAGGTATTTGGTAAACCATAACTACAGGGCCAAATATTTCATTAGTTAAATGAAACACGATCCCCGTTACAACACCCATAATAATACGTGCGCCCATAGTAACGGTACGCAGCGGGCCAAATATAAACGAGAGCGCCACCAGCAGCATTACCGCTACAGATACAGGCTGCATAAGCTTACGCCACAGTGCAAGCTCGTAGGTACTAGTGTCTTGTTCGTTTTGCTCTAAGTAAGTTAAATACGACCAAAGCCCAGTAAATGAAAGTGACTCTGGTTTTACCGACACAACTCCTAACTTTTCAGCGGTCAATTGTGAAGGGTAAAACTCTTCTGGTAGTTGCTCTGTTGTGGTTTTTTCGCTCGTAATAATAACCTTATTTACATCACGAAGTAGCCAGCCTTCTTTTCGGCTCAGTGCATCTTTTGCTTTAGTGATTTGGGTAAGCTCTAACGATTTGTCAAAGTGGTACATGTGTACCCCATTGAGCCTGCCGTTTTCGTCAACATCTTCAATATTAATAAAATTGCTGCCGTCTTTAGCCCATACACCTTTTTGTGTGTTAAATACATCGCCGCCATGTATTGCTTGGTTACGCATTTCTTTGGCGTGTAATTGCGCTTCAGGTGCACCCCATTCGCCAAGTGCCATCATGCATACAGCCATAAATATGGCCGTTTTCATCACAGAGCCAATTATTTGTAAGCGCGACATACCAGCCGCTTGCATCACTACCAGCTCACTGTTTGAGGCAAGTGCCCCCAAACCCGTTAAGCCACCAATTAGCGCAGCCATCGGAAAAAACACCACTAAATCGCCAGGTATTGTGTAAAGCGTGTAAAGCATTGCGGTCATTAAATCGTAACTGCCACGCCCTACCGACTTTAGCTGGTCGATAAACTTAATTAAGGTGCTAATACCAACAAGTACCAACAATGCAAAGCCGGTAGTTTGTAAAATACTGCGGCCTAAATACCAATCAAGCGTTTTCATCATGAGCCTAACTCCCGCTTAGTTACAACGGCTTTAAGCCAAGCGCCCAACGGTCGCCCTTTTATAATTAATAATCCACCTATAAACAAGGCACTTAGATGAATCCACCACAAGCCAATTGAAGGCGGAATTTTGCCATCTTCAACTGCAAATTTAGCGGCATTTAGTAAAATAAAATAGCCTAAGTACAAGCTTATAGCAGGTACTAGTTTTGCAAATTTACCTTGGCGAGGATTAACCACACTTAGCGGTACTGCCAGTAAGGTAAGTAGCGGAATTGATAACGGAATAGCGAGTCGCCATTGCCATTGAGCAATAGATTCAGGAGTATTTATAGCCAATAATTGGTTAGTTGGCACAGCCTCTAATTTACGGCGTTGGTGTTCTATTTCTTGTTCTCGTATTTGTACGCTGTAACCATCAAATTCTGTTAAGTTAAGTGCAGGCGTTGTGCCATCTGTTTCGTAGCGTTTACCGTCTGTTAGCACGAGCTGTTGCTCACCATTTACGGCTTCAACCACAACACCTTGCTCTGCATATACTAAGCGCGCTAGGTTGCCTTTTTCGCTATCGGGTAACTGTGCAACAAATACCTTATTGAGCTCTTTGCCACCCTTTTCAATATTATGAATAAACACCACGGCTTTTTCGTTACCGGTTTCTTGGAACCGCCCAGCTCTGAGTGCGGATAGCCCCGCATCGGCTTTGGCTTGTTCTTTTAATTGATACTCTTGCTCGCTTGCCCACGGCGCAATATACATAGTCAGTGCTGCGGCTAATATAGCAAGCCCTACACTTGATATAAGTGTTACGCGCACAACATACCATTCACTTACGCCACAGGCTTTAAGTACGGTCATTTCGCTATCGGCGTAAATACGGCTGTAGGCTAAAATAATGCCTAAAAATATACTCAGCGGAAGTATTAGCGAGGCTAGTTGTGGAAGTTTTAGTGCAATCATCGATAGCACTAATTTAGCAGGAATGCTGCCCTCAGAGGCATCACCTAAAATACCAACTAACTTTTGTGACAAAAATATTGTCATCAAAGTTAAAAATACGGCGACCTGCGATTTTAAAACCTCAGCGGTCAAATAACGGAAAATTAGCAATGCTCGCCCCTGTTAAACATGGAATTTCACTACGATAGTGAGAATTGAATAGTTAAATAGCTATTTTACCCAATTAATACCGGCAAATAGGCTATTATTATAAGCCATCAAAATTAATTATCCTACCTAAGTGCACGATATAATGTTGCATTAGTAGCCCTTAAGCATATAAAGTTCAATTACACAGTAAGAGTCTAACAAAATCAGCTAAAATAAGAATTATCCTTACATAAGTTACGTAGATAAGACTAGAAAATACTTTTTTAGCCCCAACTTAGTAACTTAAACGACTCAAAACCAGGAGTAACAATGGAATTTAACGTAAAAAGTGGTAGCCCAGAAAAACAGCGCAGCGCATGTATTGTGGTTGGCGTTTACGAGCCACGTAGGTTATCCCCCATTGGTGAACAACTCGATAAAATTAGTGATGGTTATATCTCTAATTTACTTCGCCGTGGCGATTTAGAAGGTAAGCCAGGCCAAGTTTTGTTATTGCATCATGTACCTAATGTATTAAGCGAGCGCATATTGCTTGTTGGTTGTGGTAAAGAGCGTGAGCTTGATGATAAGCAATATAAACAAATCATTTCTAAAACTATTAATACCTTAAACGAAACGGGCTCTATGGAAGCAGTCTGCTTTTTAACAGAGCAACACGTTAAAGGTCGAGACACCTACTGGAAAGTACGTCAGGCAGTTGAGACAACGCAAGACTGCTTATATACGTTCAACCAACTGAAAAGTAAAAAAGTAGACCCTCGCCGTCCACTGCGTAAAATGGTGTTTAACGTACCAACACGACGCGAACTAACTATTGGCGAAAGCGCTATTGAGCATGGTTTAGCCATTGCAGCAGGTAGTAAGCTATGTAAAGACGTAGCTAATATGCCACCAAATATTTGTAATCCTGTGTACTTAGGTGAACAAGCACAAGAGCTGGCAACTGATTTTGACAACATCACTGTTGATCTTATTGACGAAAAGCAAATGGCAGAACTTGGTATGAATTCTTACCTAGCTGTTGGCCGAGGTAGTGATAACGAATCGATTATGTCGATTATTAACTACAAAGGCGCCGCTGATGACCAAGCCCCTATTGTACTTGTTGGTAAAGGTTTAACGTTTGATTCAGGCGGTATTTCATTAAAACCAGGCGAAGGCATGGACGAAATGAAATACGACATGGGCGGAGCAGCAGGCGTTATTGGCGCAATGCGTGCACTTGCACAAATGCAATTGCCGATTAACGTTATTGGTGTTTTAGCGGGTTGTGAAAACATGCCTGGCTCAAATGCGTATCGTCCAGGTGATATTTTAACAACAATGTCAGGGCAAACAGTTGAAGTATTAAACACCGACGCTGAAGGCCGCTTAGTATTATGTGACGCACTAACATATGTTGAACGCTTTAATCCAGATACGGTTATTGACGTAGCAACGCTAACTGGCGCGTGTATTGTAGCCCTTGGCGCGCATGCTACTGGTTTACTATCAAACCATAACCCACTTGCGCACGATTTATTAAAAGCGTCTGAGCAAAGTGGCGACCGTGCATGGCAGTTACCGTTATGGGATGACTATCAAGATCAACTAGAAAGCCCATTTGCTGACTTTACGAACTTAGGTGGACGCTCTGCGGGTACTATTACTGCGGCATGTTTCTTATCTAAATTTACTAAAAAGTATAATTGGGCACATTTAGATGTTGCCGGTACAGCGTGGCGCAGTGGCGCTAAAAAAGGCGCAACGGGCCGTCCTGTTCCTATGCTTACTCAGTATTTATTAAATCGAGCGGGTGTAAGCGAAGCTACGCACGATTAATAATCTATTTAGCTATTTATAAGGCGCCATTTGGCGCCTTATTTATTTGTGTATTAATTGAAGCAAACCCCGTTATATGGCAAAATCTGCCTCTTAATTTGTGTATATCAATTTGGTATACATTCAATGTCATGGGAAACCCCGATACAATGAACATGAACGCTAAATTTTTCGTTCTAAAGCAACAAGATGAGTCTAAAGCGAAGGCTGACGATCATTTTGCATTGGCAGCTCAAATTGCGGCCGATCAGTATCGAAATGGGCAGCGTGTGTTTATTTGTGTTAACGATAACGAAGCAGCCTGTGCCATTGATGAAATAATTTGGGCATTCGATCCAGATAGTTTTGTGCCACATAATTTACAAGGTGAAGGCCCTAAAGGCGGCGCACCTGTAGAAATTGGTATTACGCCACCTGTTGGCAATCGTAAAGTTTTAATTAACTTGGCTACTCAGTTACCGGATTACATTCGTCGGTTTAACCAAGTTTTTGATTTTGTACCCGTAGAGCCAGCTGCTAAGCAAGCAGCCCGCGAGCGTTTTAAAAAGCTACGCCAACTCGGTGCCAATCTCACCACGCAAGATATTAATAGCTAGCCAATCAGGCAAACTAACCAACTAATTTAAGTACTTATTTAAGGTTCTGTGTAATGGATAAAACCTACAATCCGCAAGATATTGAACAGTCTCTATATCAAGACTGGGAACAAAAAGGCTACTTTAAGCCATCTGGCCAAGGCGTACCATATTCAATTATGATCCCGCCGCCAAATGTCACTGGTAGCTTACACATGGGCCACGCCTTCCAAGATACAATAATGGATACCCTAACGCGTTTTAAACGTATGCAAGGTAACAACACATTATGGCAAGTAGGTACTGACCACGCAGGTATTGCAACGCAAATGTTGGTTGAGCGTAAACTGCATGCCGAAGAAGGCAAAACACGCCACGATTTAGGCCGCGAAGATTTTATTAATAAAATCTGGGAATGGAAAAAAGAATCTGGCGGTACTATCACTAAGCAGCTTCGTCGCCTTGGCGCATCGGTTGATTGGGATCGTGAACGCTTTACCATGGATGATGGTTTATCTGAAGCTGTTAAAGAAGTGTTTGTACGCCTCCATAAAGAAAACCTAATTTACCGAGGCAAGCGCCTAGTAAACTGGGATCCAAAATTACACACGGCTATTTCTGATCTTGAAGTTGAAAACAAAGACAAGCAAGGCCACATGTGGAACTTACGTTACCCATTAGCTGATGGCGTTACAACACAAGACGGAAAAGACTACATAGTAGTAGCAACAACACGTCCTGAAACCATGTTGGGTGACTCAGGTGTTGCAGTAAATCCTGATGATGAGCGCTACACAGATTTAATCGGTAAAGAGATTTTATTACCCATCGTTAATCGTCGTATTAAAATTGTTGCTGACGAACACGCCGATAAAGATAAAGGCACGGGCTGTGTAAAAATAACCCCAGCGCACGACTTTAACGATAACGAAGTGGGCAAGCGTCATCAAATGCCTATGATCAACATTTTCGATAAAGACGCCGCTATTCTTACCCAAGGTGAAACATACACCTTTGACGGTAAAGAGTTTGAGTTTGATGCACCAATACCTGAGCGCTTGCACGGCCTAGATCGTTTTGCAGCGCGTAAAGCAATTGTGGCAGAATTTGAAGAACTAGGTTTACTTGAAAAAATTGAAGACCATGGTTTAACGGTTCCTTACGGCGATCGCTCTGGTGTGGTAATTGAGCCACTGCTTACCGACCAATGGTATGTACGTGTTGCACCACTTGCTGAACCTGCAAAAGACGCTGTTAAAAACGGCGACATTCAATTTGTACCTAAGCAATACGAAAACATGTACTTCTCGTGGATGAACGACGTACAAGATTGGTGTATTTCACGCCAGCTTTGGTGGGGTCACCGCATTCCAGCTTGGTACGACAGTGAAGGCAATGTATTTGTTGGTCGCGACGAAGCTGAAGTACGCCGTGAAAACAACATTGCAGATAACGTAACGCTAAGCCAAGACGAAGACGTACTTGATACGTGGTTCTCGTCAGCACTTTGGACGTTCTCTACACAAGGTTGGCCTGAAAATACCGATGATTTAAAAACCTTCCACCCGTCTGACGTGTTGGTAACTGGTTTTGATATTATTTTCTTCTGGGTTGCGCGCATGATTATGATGACGCTGCACTTTGTAAAAGACGAAAATGGCAAACCACAAGTTCCGTTTAAAACCGTATATGTAACGGGCTTAATACGTGATGACAATGGCGATAAAATGTCTAAGTCAAAAGGTAACGTACTTGACCCACTAGACATGATTGACGGCATTGAACTTGAAGACCTAGTACAAAAACGTACTGGTAACATGATGCAGCCAAAACTTGCCGCTAAAATTGAAAAAGATACGCGTAAAGTATTTGCAGGCGGTATTGAGGCACACGGCACCGACGCCCTTCGCTTTACACTTGCTGCAATGGCATCTACCGGTCGTGATATTAACTGGGACATGAACCGCCTTGAAGGTTACCGTAACTTCTGTAATAAATTATGGAACGCGAGCCGTTACGTATTAATGAATACAGAAGAGCAAGACTGTGGTTTTGCAAACGATGCACAAAAAGAGCTTTCATTAGCTGACCGCTGGATTTTAGGTCAATTTGAGTCAACAGTTAAAACATACACTGAGCACCTTGATAACTACCGCTTTGACTTAGCTGCTAACACGCTTTACGAATTCACTTGGAACCAGTTCTGTGATTGGTACTTAGAGCTAACTAAGCCGGTATTATTTAAAGGTAATGAAGCGCAGCAACGTGGTACACGTAATACACTTATTACCGTACTTGAAAGCTTACTGCGTTTAATGCACCCAATGATGCCGTACATCACTGAAACGATTTGGCAACGTGTTGCACCTCTTGCAGGCCTTGAAACAACAAACACCAGCATTATGGTTCAGCCGTTCCCTGTATATAATGAAGCAAGCGTTGATGCTAAAGCGATGGACGACTTAGAATGGGTTAAACAATTCATTTTAGCTATTCGTAACATTCGTGGTGAAATGGATATTAGCCCAAGTAAACCGCTTAGCGTATTACTTGCTAATGCATCAAGCGACGACGTGCGCCGCATTGAAGAAAACAAATCATTTTTAGCATCACTTGCAAAAATTGAAGAGTTTACAATGCTTGAAAACAAAGACGGGGCACCTGCATGTGCAACGTCTTATGTTGGCAACCTTGAGATCATGATCCCAATGGCAGGCTTAATTGATGTGGAAGCCGAGCTTTCGCGTATTAATAAGCAACTCGAAAAAGCAGAAAAAGGCCTAGCACAAGTGCAAAACAAACTCGCTAACGAAAAGTTTGTAAACAACGCACCTGAAGCCGTACTTGCTAAAGAAAATGCAAAACTGGCTGAGTTTAGCGATGCTAAAACTAAGTTACTTGAGCAAAAAACTAAAATAGAAAGCTTATAAGCTTTCATAAAATGCCTATTAACACTATTTAATAGGCATTAAAAAAGCCGCTCACTTTAATTAAAGTGAGCGGCTTTTTTGTGCCCTGTGATTAACCACAAGACACTTCTACATTAAAACTTGTAGTTGTACTGAGCGCCAATAAGTACTGCATTACCTTCTGACTCAAACTCAAATCCATCTTCTTCAAAGTTCTGAGTTTTACCACGGATGATACTTACACCAAGATCAACGTTAGAGCTTTGATCAATTGTGTAGTTACCACCGAATGAGAACCAAAAACGATCTGTATCTGGGATAGAGATCGACAGGTGATCTTGTGATACTGGAGACTGATCAAATGCTACACCAGCACGAAGTAATAAATCTTCGTTATATTGGTAATCTGAACCCACAGCGAAACGGTATGAATCAGAGAAGCTTTCATCTTTATTAAATGCGCTAAACTTATCGCCAGTTGGAGCTGTAACTTGTGCTTCTAATGAATCAAAGCTACTCCAACCTGTCCATAGAATACTGTAATGAAGACCAAGTTTTTCATCTAACTGATGAGAACCTGAAAATTCAGCTATTGCAGGAAGTGTTATTTCAACAGAACCAGGTAATTCAGTTCCATTTAATCCACCAAAAGCTGTTGGTATTTGATTCGAATAATCACCTTCGAATGTAATATCTGTTTCTGTACGATAATTAAAACCAAAACGGCTGTTATCATCTAGCTGATACATTAAACCAACATTTAAAGCGTAACCTGTATCATCACCTTCCAAGTTCACAACTTCAGTGCTTGAAGCAAATGGTAAACCAGAGCCAGCATGACGCACAATTGTTGCATCAGCATAAATTACGTTTAAGCCAATACCATAGCTAAACTTTTCAGTAACTTTATAAGCAACGCTTGCATTTAAGTTAACGGTGAAGATTTCTGTTTTACCAGCAATCTGTCCTGCTGAGTAGTCATCGTCAAAGTCTGTTGATAAACCAAAGTTAGAAAATGCACCAAAACCAAGTGATACTTTATCGTTGTAAGGCATAGTAAAGTAAGCTGCTGGTACCACTGCACTTGGGGCAATGCTATCGTCATCTAATGTAGATTGATCAATACCAGTTGGCGCGCCTTCACCTTCTAAGCTTACATCTGGGATTACACCAATAGCAGCAACACTTAGTTGTTTATCTTTAAATAAAGTCATTAGTGCAGGGTTACGTGCAACTACAGATGCATCGTCTGCGATAGAAGCTTCACCAGCGTATGCACGGCCTAAACCCGATGCATTTTGCTCTGATAATTGAAACGCAGCTGCAAAGCTATCAGCTGAAACAAATGCAAGCGAAGCTGCAATAAGAGTTTTAGAAAATTTCATTGTTGAGTCCTTAACCAAACTGACTGTCTGGGTACTATGTGTGTTGTTATTAGGATTTGAAACTTTGCTACACTACCTTAATTTTTTGTAAAAAACTCTATGAATGCGTCAAAAAACAGCAAAAAACATGTTATTTAACGACATTTTAACAACTATTTAAAACTCATCGGATGAGAAATGTGTTATTAGAGTTAAAGCTCTAATTGTAATTAATTATCATTTAGATTGACTTGAAATATATAGCAAATTACACTCACTATAAAATCGCAAAGGAAGTAAAGCTGTGATCATTTTATTTATTATTACAGGGCTAATATTTTGTGGGGCGAGTGTATTTTGCTTTTACAAAGCAAACTACTGTGCATGCACTCAAGCAGGACAATGCGATAACCCCGTAAACCATTATTGGCTTGGAGCAATGTTAAATGCGTTGATCTCTTTAGGACTGTGTTGTTTTGCATTGCACGTAGAGTTAGGTACTTTGCTATGGCTAACACTGATGGGAAGTTGTTTTTTGGGTGCGTTTATTTCTGCAAAACAAACTAAAAAAAGGCAATGCAGTAAAACTAGTTCAACAAATGCTCTTTTAGCAGGCGAGACAAATTAATCTGATAATCAAGAGGCTTAACACTCGCTAGTATTTTAAGCTCTTGGGTGTGCTCACTTAAATCTATGTCTTTAGGTGTAACATGATGATTATGCTTAGCATTATAAAATAGCTTAATTTTAGGTTTAATAGGATTTAATACGTTCCCTTCAAGCACTAAGGCTAAACGTTCATTCGTTAATTTTACAATAGTTCCTACCGGATGGACCCCTAAACACTTTATAAAGCGCTGAACTAACTCACCATCAAACAAGTGCTTATTGGCTAATAAGTAGCGTAATGCATTAATAGGCTCATCACCCTCTTGGTGCATTCTATCGGCTGTCATAGCATCGTACACATCTACAATTGCCATTATACGCGCCGGGCGACTTAACTTTTCAGCCTGCAGGCCTCGCGGATAACCAGAGCCATCTAAACGCTCATGATGATTTACTATCATATCGAGCATAAGGGGAGTTATACCCTTCTCACCTTTAACTAAACCTAAACCTTGGGCAACATGCTTTTTAATTGCTGCTAGCTCGTTATTACTTAGTTTAGTTGGCTTGGAAAATATACCCTGCGGTAATTTAGCTTGGCCCAAGTCATGAAGTAACGCCCCCATTGCAAGCTCTTGTACAACAGCTTTTCCATACCCTAAGTATTTAGCAAATACAGCAGTAAAAATGGCGCAGTTGATCATATGCCGCCAGTTATAGCTATGTTTGTCTTTTATACGAGTAAGAATAGTCATAGCGTTAGCATTACGAAAAACTGAGCTGACTATCTCGCTGGCAATTTCATCAAGCACTTTTATATTAGCACTCAGGCCAGATGTTAAATCGCCATATAATGATTGTAACTTTCGGCCATGCTGATCGTAATTTACAGTCGCTTTAGCAAACTCCTGTTCGATAGAAATAGCTATAGATGTTTTTTCTACTTTTTTTTGGCTATTAGATGTTTTAGGTGCGCTTTGGGGCTTATATTTGGCAGGAACTGGCGCATCACCTTTAGTAAAATCTATAAGCAGCTCGAGCACCCCTTCAGACACTAAACGCTTAATAATAGATTTGTCGCGCACCAAGCCACTGGTCTTAATTTTTATGCTATTGATCCCCTCGTGTTGCTTAGTAACGCTATCAACGTACATACCAGGGGTGAGCTCAGACACGGGCAAAGTAATTAGCATAAAGGTGAGATTTTTTACATTTAAAGTAGATGTACTTTAAATAGCATTAATTAAGCTTAAAAGTCTAGTTTTTGAGTTGTAAGTAGTGATATATAACTACAAAGGATTACTTGCAGTATCACTCTTATTAGCTGTAGTGGGTAACCTTATTTTATGGATAATTAAAACCCTCTTCTATTTTCTTAATAACCTACAACCATTTAGCACTTAAAAGACTATTTGAGTATTATTTTTACGCTTTTAAACAAACTTAATTAACCTAATTTGAACATAATGTGGTTTTTCCTCGGTCTAAATATACACAACAGCTATAAAAATTTAAGAGCATCAACGTATATGACAAAATTAAACCACCCCATATCAAACTTAAGTGTAGCGGCAATAAGCACCGTTTCTCCTTTGAGTCATATACTAAAAATAGCCGCTCCGCTGCTCGATAGCCTATTGGGCATCAATAAGCTGCGTGATATATACCTCTCTAATAATTTATCGGGTTTAGATAAACAAGAGTTTAGTGAAAAGCTGTTAAATGTATTAGGTATAAATGTGCTTGGTGCACAAGGTGTTATTGACAAAATACCAAAGCATGGCCCTTGCATAGTGGTATGTAATCATCCTTATGGCATGATTGAGGGCGTAATAATTGCAAATTTACTCACCCATTATCGTAGCGATACAAAAGTAATGGCTAACGTGGGTTTAAAAATATTTAAAGAAATTAAAGACTATTTTATTTTTGCTAACCCACTAAAACCAAAAGCAGCCATTAATACCAGCGCAATAAAACAGTGTTTTAGTCATGTTAAAAATGATGGCTTACTTGTGGTTTTTCCTGCGGGAAGAGTGTCATTTTTTCAATCAGAAAAACAGCGTGTAACTGACGGGCAATGGAATCGCTTAGCCGCTCAACTAGCTTTAAAAACACAAGCTCCTTTATTGCCTGTATTTATTAGCGGTCAGAATAGCTCAACCTTTTATAACTTGGGGCGTGTTTACTACCGATTTAGATTATTAATGCTAATACGCGAATTACTTAAAATTCAAAAAAGCTCTATTAGCTTAAGCGCTGGTAATTTACTTACACCCAAATTATTAAATAAGTTTGAAAAAACTGACGACATAAACGCACTTGCGCGCTTGCAATGTTACTTAAACGATGAGCGCTTTGTAACGCCTTGGCAAGAGGATAACCAATCAACACAGCTCAAAGCCATTATGCAGGAAGTTGATAAAACAAAAATGAAAAATGAGCTTGCTAACTTGCCAAGCGAGCAGCACTTAGTCGACTTTAAAGGTTACTCAGTTTATTACGGCTACCAAGAGCAAATACCTAATTGCGTTACTGAAATAACACGCCTCAGAGAAATAACTTTTCGCACATTAAACGAAGGAAGTGGCGAGCCATGCGACACAGATAAGTTTGATGCGACTTACATGCATTTGTTTATTTTTGATCATAAAAATGAAGAAATTATTGGTGCTTATAGAATTGGACAAACCGATTTATTACAAAAAAATAGCGACGTGAGCGCTCTTTATTTATCGCAAATGTTTAACTTTGAACCTTCTTTTATTAATCAGCAACAGCCGTGCTTAGAAATGGGTCGCTCGTTTATAGTTCAAAAACATCAGGGCAGTTACCATGGTTTATTACTGCTATTTAAAGGGATTGGTGCGTTTATGGCGCAAAATCCACGCTATAGGACTTTATATGGCACGGTTTCATTAAGTAAACTTTATGACCCTCGTTCTGTTGCAATTATTGACCATGCAATGGTTAATAATAAACAAGGTGTTAGCGCCAATACGCCTTTTAATAATAAGCTCCACCCAGAGTTTGAAGACTTTATTAATGACCACACGTTAAATATAAGCCATGTATCAGCATTGGTTATGGGAATAGAAGAAGATAAAAAAGACATACCGATTTTATTAAAGCAATACCATAAGCTAGGCGCTCAATTTCATTGCATGGGCATTGATAGCAACTTTAATCACACGCCAGGATTACTTTTAAGTGTGCACCTACCAAGTGCGCCTGAAAAGCTACTTAAGCTCTACCTTGGTGATAAAAAGGATGATTATATAAATCACTCATAATTTTTACCTGCTGTATTAATATAGCAGGTAAAAATTGAGCAAAAAAAGTCGACGCTATTAATTGCGTCGACTTTTTAGTTATGTAACAGCTATAAAAATATTTAGTTAAGCAGCAGCCACTTTTAAACAACCAATGCTACTAATGAGCTGAGACTGCTTATCAAAATAATTAAAACGTATAGTGTTACCAACTTTAATATGGCTAATACTGACCGTCATTGCATCTTCCCTAAGCATATTTACGCCATATTGCCCTTGTTCGGCTTTACTGTAATGAAACGCTAAAAACTGCTCACTTTCAGGGTATCTTAAATCAATAAGTTGCTTAAATTGTTGTTTACGCTTTTGTGTCACCGTTTCAAGCTCAACACCTGATGACGTAGCAAGTGGTTCAACTTGGCAGTAGATTAACTGCTTTGCATCCCACCTAACAAAAACCACGTTATTGTTATTTATCGATAGCCCATCCGGAAAAATACACAACTTAAAAGGCGCGTAGCCCGATAAATCCATGTTTTGTAATTGGTACAATGCAGGGGCTTTATTGCTCAGTAAATGAGGGATTAACAGACCTCTACTATGCTTTACCGCAGTTATATCAAATACACTTTGGTAATCATTTAATAATGCGAGTGTTTGCCCAAAATGCGATACCCCAAGCCAAGTACCTCCTCCTTGCGGATCAATAGGGAAAATTGCATTGCCCTGGTGCTTACTTGGAGCGATTGCCGTTTCTCGTGTTTTTTGCTCATCGCGATTAAAAAATAGCTCGTAGCCATCATCAGTTAAAAAGTAGCTTAACGTGCACATTTTAATTTTGCATCGATTTTGGTTGTGCTGGCTGGCTATTTTCTCTTAAAAAAGTAGCTGTACTTGGTGCTAAACCAAAGCTTTGATCGAGCTGCGACTTTTGAGCAAAAGAAATTTGTGAAATCATCGCGTAATGGTGCACAGCGTGACTGCCTACAAAAATAAGCTCTCGCGCAAGTGATGTGGTTACTGTTTGTACATTTTTGCTTTTAATCGAAACTTCGCTTGAAAGTGATAACGGTTTATTAAAATCATCTGGACTTAGCTGTTCAACCCACGTTGTTATTTCGGCAATTTTTTTTATTGCAGCAGTTGGAGAGTTTTCAATATCTCCTCCTCTTAAGCGGCAATCATAATCTATTTTTTGCGTGCTAAAGCCGGTCATTAAAGATTGATAATGATCGATAATATGTCGCATATGAGCTCCAGCCGAGCTAATAAAGTTAGGAGTAATGACTTGGGAATAGTCCTCTTTAGTTACACCTTCAAGATAAGCGTGTCCTTGAGCTAGTATCTCTAATTGACTATTTAACATTGAATCGGTCTTCCTCATTTATCACTAAATCTTATATGCAAATAATTACAACATGATTTTTGGATGCTAATTTTGCATTGTATAAATAACTAGAAAGCTGTTTTTAAAATTAACTTTCAAAGTTTTTGCAGTAAATGCATTTTTAAATACAAGAGTAATTAATAAGAAGCTAGGTAATATAGAGAGGATAATTAATACATATAAAAGCAAATGGCGCTCTCGGTAGGGATCGAACCTACAACTCAGCCTCCGGAGGGCCACGTGATATCCATTTCACCACGAGAGCACATTTGTTGCCGCCACACCAACTCGCGATATCAGTGCTTTAGCACCCGCAATGATAAAGAGATCTTTAAATAAATACCAGTAAGATCAGCTTATATGCTTATTAATTAAACTCTTTTAAATAAAACACTTCACAAAGGCTTAAAAACACGCTATTTATTCTTATTAGATAAGAAACAGTAACGGTTTAGTAACATTAAAATTATGATTGTCGCTGTGAGGATTAGTTTAATACGAGGAAATAATAATGAGTTTATTGTCTACTGAGCAAGTCGCTGAATTTTTAGGTGTAAAAGTAGAGCGTGTAAAACGCCTCTCTAGAGAAAGTTTATTAATTGCTAAATCTGAAGACGAGAATGGCGAACCACAATTTGATGCGGCCGAAGTAACAAAGTACAAAGAGCTCGCTGAACGCTTTGGTGGTTTGTAACTTTTATAAAAAAGTATTAGTAACAAGTTTATTTAGCTGCGCACGTAACATTATAGATTTACTAGTTATGCTGCGCTCCTCATACCAAGCAATACATAACACCAAAAAAAACAGCTTATAGTAATTTAACTTATCTATTGATGGGTAAAACGTGCTTTTTTTATCAACGCTATTTTTATAGTTGTTTAACAGCGCTTTTTTACTTTGCTCATTAAGGTTAAAACTCACTGCAAGGGCTGCCAAATCAAAATATACATCGTTAGTTTGCGCGTACTCAAAATCAATTAAATACATGCCCGAAGCATTTACAATAATGTTATCTTTTACCAAGTCATTATGACAAAAGCCTTCATCAAATTGCATGGCTGCAACTACTTTGAGTGCCTGCTCTATTTGAGGTTTATATTGCGTATATACGCCGGTGCTTTGATAAAAATGCAGCTCTTTAGCTATATCCATTGGCGCAGTAGACACTTTGTAATTGTGCACTTGAGCAAGTTTATTAATAAAGCTAAGCGTTATATCCGATTGCGCTGTATTACCTTCAATATAATTAAATACCGCACGGCTATTCTTTTTATCGAGCCAAACAGGCGCAGGACATATATTAAGCTCACTTAAAAAACGCTGTGCTTCAAGTCCTATGGCTGGCCAATGGCTTTTATAACACTTTAATAAATACCCTTGTTGTTTGGTACGTATTAAAAAATTATCGTTACTAAAACCATTTAGTAGTCGCTCGCTTGAAGTAACGCTAGTAGGCTCTATAAACGCCCTACACATTTTTACTAGCTGATTATGCTCAATCATTAATTAAAGCTGAGCTAGCGGCTTAGCTTGGCTTTGTTCGTACTCTTCGTACCAAGTTTTAAAGCCCCACGCGGCCATAATGGTATAAAATATAAAAAGCGCAAGCGTTGGGTAATAGCCTTTTTCATAATATAAATACATGGAAGCTGCATCTATTACAATCCAGTACAGCCAGTTTTCGAGGACTTTTTTAGCAACTAAGTAAGTAGTTACTACCGCAAAACACGTTGTGAAACTATCAAGATAAGCAAAATCGGCATGCGTATAGTTTTGCATAACGTAACCAATTGTAATTGCAGCTACGGTTGTTAAACTAATTAAAACAGCATGACGGTTTATCGACCACGATGTAATATTTAAATTTTCAGCTTTGCCTTTTCTCCATACAACCCATCCAAACACAGCCATATACATATAATAAAAATTAAGTAACGACTCCATGAGCAATGCGCCATTCCAGTACATAATTGTATAAATGAGCGTGCTAAAAAATGCCGCCGGCCAACACCATAAGCTTTCTTTTATTGCCAATAATAAGTACGCCATCGACAATCCTACCGCAATGTATTCCCAATGCGACATTGCTGTAAAACCGCTTAAGGTTTGTGTTAAAAAGTCCATATTATGCAATCACCGTTTAGTTGCGCCATTTGTTATACCAATCTGCTTATATACGGGGTCTATTTAACGTTAAGAAAATCACGCTAAAACTAGGCAAAAATTTTTGTATCTAGTTGTTCTAAATAAAAAATTTTTAACGACGTTATAGTGCAATTTAATTCGTTAAATTGATCAAAGATTTATGCAGATTGGTATTATAGATTATTCAGGCGATAAGTCGCCAGAGAGAAACTTACATACAAAAATAGCTTTACCAAATTCTTCATATGAGCGCTTAATTTCGGTATTTAACACCTGCATTACTAAATCATAATCACCAAAAATTTGCGTTGATAGCGTATTAGTAATCACTTTTAAATTTTCGTATTCGTTTAAGCGGTCAATAAAGCCTTTAATAAACGGAATGTAATCTTGGTGAAGTGGATATTTACTGATCTCTACTGATAATTTCATTTTAAACTCTACTTTTTAATTATTTGATTTAAACAAATCATTCAATGCCAGTTCAATACAGTGTAAAATTATACTAACACTCAATTTAACTGAGCTTATTATGGCACGCAGAATAACGTATACATTTAAAAACCAACCGCGCGAAATTAACTTCGCAAAAGATAAATACCACGACATGTATCAAGCTATTGCTGCTGCCGAGGGTATTGATTTAACAAATTACTTAAATATGGTACGCCAAATAGAAATGACCTCAAAAGGGTCTGCTTCTGTTCGTAACTTTCGCGACCAAGAATTTGCCCGTATGGGCTTTAGCGACATTTACTTTATAAAAGAGTAATTATACCCAATTGGTATACGCTAAAAACTAACTATGGCTGATACTCATAACTTACGCGTGGTGTAATATTACATAATAGCTCGTAAGGAATAGTATCAGCGCACAGTGCTATTTCTTCAACTGGTAGCTCAGGGCCCCACATAGTGACTCTGTCGCCAACTTTAATATTATGCTCATTAGCGCCTATATCAACGCTGATCATGTCCATAGCTACGCTACCTACAATACCATAACGCTGCTCACCAATTATTACCGGTGTCCCCTCTTTAGCATGCCGAGGATAACCATCGCCATAACCCATAGCTACAACAGCTAACTTGGTTGGTTTATCGCTTTTCCAACGACCACCATACCCAACAGCCTCATTAGCAGGCACATCTCGCACTGCAATTACGCGCGTAGTTAAGCGCATAACTGGTTTTAATTTGTGTTGCTGCCCAATACTATTTGCCATTGGCGATACACCATATAACATAAGCCCAGGACGCACCCAATCGCCATGACCGCTCGGCCAGGCAATAATACCAGCCGAATTTGATAAACAATGCGCTTGGTCAATACCATTCACTAAATTATCAAACAACGTAATTTGCTGAACCGTTTTAGCATTATCAACGTCATCAGCACACGAAAAGTGGGTCATTAAATTAACGGTATTTTTAGCGTTAGGTGTTTTTTGCAAGCGGCTATAAAAGGCTTCAAACTGCTCTGGCGCAATACCTAATCGATGCATACCTGTATTTACTTTTAACCAGCATGTTATTGGTGCATCTAGCTTTGCTTTTTCAAGCGCCGCTAATTGGTACTCATCGTGAATAATAGTTTGAAAATTGTTGGCGAGCAGAATCGGTAAGTCGGCTTTGTTAAAAAAGCCTTCTAGTAAAACAATTGGTTTTGTTAAGCCCCCAGCTCGAAGGGCAAGCCCTTCATCTATACGTGCCACAGCAAATGCGTCAGCATTATTTAAATGCTGCGCAATCGTTACTAATCCATGCCCGTAAGCATTTGCTTTTAGCACCGCCATCACTTTGCTGTTAGGTGCAAAGCCCTTAACTTGCGCTAAATTATGCGCAAGTGCCGTTAAGTTAATTTCAGCAGTGGCTAAGCGCATTAGTAATCGTCATCTACCGCTGGTCCCGCGTAATTATCAAAGCGAGAAAATTGACCTTGGAATGTTAAACGCACTTTACCAATTGGGCCGTTACGTTGTTTACCTATGATAATCTCAGCAATACCTTTATCGGTACTGTCTTCGTTGTAAACTTCGTCACGGTAAATAAACATGATTAAATCGGCATCCTGCTCTATCGACCCTGACTCACGTAAATCTGAGTTAATTGGGCGTTTATCGGCACGTTGCTCTAGCGTACGGTTTAGCTGCGAAAGCGCAACAACCGGACATTTTAGCTCTTTTGCTAGTGATTTAAGTGAACGCGAAATTTCAGCAATTTCAAGCGTTCGGTTATCAGCAAGGCTAGGTACGCGCATTAGCTGCAAGTAATCGACCATGATCATACTAATGCCGCCGTGGTCACGCGCAATACGACGTGCACGAGAGCGAACATCGGTAGGTGTTAAGCCCGAGGCATCATCAACATACATTTTGCCTTTTTCCATCAACAAGCCCATTGTTGATGAAAGTCGCGCCCAATCGTCATCATCTAACTGACCTGTACGTACCTTAGTTTGGTTAATACGGCCAAGAGACGCTAACATCCTCATCATAATTTGTTCTGAAGGCATCTCTAGCGAGTAAATTAGCACGGGTTTGTCTTGAGTCATTGCGGCATGTTCTGCAAGATTCATCGCAAAGGTGGTTTTACCCATTGAAGGACGCGCTGCAACAATAATTAAGTCAGACGGTTGCAGGCCCGTCGTCATTTTATCAAGATCGGCATAACCTGTACTTACACCCGTTACACCATCTTGTGGCGATTGATAAAGCTCTTCTATTTTATCAACGGTTTTTTCGAGTATGTTATGAATACTTTGCGGGCCTTCCGTACTTTTTGTACGTTGCTCGGCAATTTTAAATACTTTGCTTTCGGCAAAATCGAGTAGGTCGTGACTAGTACGCCCTTCGGTATTAAAACCCGCTTCGGCTATTTCATTTGCCACGCCAATCATTTCACGTACAACAGCACGCTCACGTACAATGTTTGCGTAGGCATCAATGTTGGCTGCACTTGGCGTATTTTTAGCAATTTCGGCTAAGTAAGCAAAACCCCCAATACCTGCAAGTTTATTATTTTTTTCTAAACTTTCAGAAATAGTGATTAAATCTATCGGATCGCCAATCTCAGCAAGTGCCGTCATCGCCTCAAAAATTAACTTGTGCGTGCGGGTATAAAAATCCTGTGATACAACAAGCTCAGCTACGCGGTCAAAAGCTTGGTTATCAAGCATTAAGCCACCTAAAACAGATTGTTCAGCTTCTATTGAATGGGGAGGAACTTTAAGAGTATCGACTTGCTTATCTGGTTTGGCCATAACTTCACAGTAGTAAAATTGAATGGCTCTATTCTATCGACTTGCAGGGGCTGTGCAAATAGAAAAGCAGGAAATCTTTCCTGCTTTTTGTAATCGTGATGGGGAATGAGTGTTATTTGGTACGAAGCTCTATTCGTCCACTTATGGTATCCATTTCAACATTTGCATTACCGCCATTAATACTAAACTCTAAATCACTGGCTGGGCCATATTTAGCTTTACTGACTTTGTCACTACTGACTTTGTTAATGATTTTACCATTAGCATGGGCTTTAATTTCAAACTTTGCTGATACACTTTGTGGGAAATAAAAGTCGGCATCACCACTTACTGATTCAAAACGTACATCACCGCCTTTTAAAAGCTCGTTAATCTGTACTTCTGCTTCGCCATTGACCGTATTAATACGTAGGTTTTTAATAGCCGATAACGTAAATTCTATATCGCCATTTACGTTTTCAAGGCGTACATCATTAGCGCTTGAAGTTGATTTAATATCACCATTAACAGCGCTAAAACGCAGCTCACCACTTGATTGCCTATCATTAATTTCACCATTTACGGTTTCAAACTGAATATTCCCGTTTAAGTTCTCAGCGTTCACATCACCATTTACAGTGGTGAGCTTAATGTTGCCAGTAATATCATCTACCGTAATTTCACCGTTAACCACATCTACTTCAGCGCCGTTTTTAAGCTCCTTTGCAGTCACCGATACATTAACGCCAGCAAACTCTAAACTACTGCTTTTAGGCATAAATATAGTTAGGTTTGAGCCGTCACCACTATTACCCCAATTTGATTTACGGGGCATTTTTACAATAAACTGTGTTTTATCGCCACTTGTTTTAAGCTCATAACCCTGTGCTTTATCATCAAGCTCGCCAGATACTTTAAATTCGTTTTTATCCCAGCCTGTAATATGTATATCACCGCGTTGGTTTTCAATAAAAATAGTGCCGCCACTTGGTACGTCTATTTGCTTATCTATTTTTTCACCCGCAAATGCCGCCAGTGGAAATAAGCTCAGTCCTAATAAAATCGCTTTCATATCGTACTCCTAAATGTGCTGCCAACGTGGCGCGTGCACCTTGTTAATTAAATCAAGTTGTTGTTGATATATTTGCGCTAACATTGTCAGTAGCGCTTGGTTTTGTGGTTCGTTTTCAAGAGCTTGCTTTATTGCTTGCTCAGCTTCTTCAAGTTCTTGTAGTTGCGTTTGCCAGTTAGTGGTTAATGCTTCTTTATTTTCGTATTCAACTAACAAACTATTTTTTTGAGCCGAAAAGTAATCACTTATAGCCACTACGGGCTGTGGTTCAGGTGCTATAACAAATATATTAACAGCAATTAAAGCAGCCACAGTACACGCTGCTATTGCCGTTAGTTTTGGCCAAATAATAGTGCTGTTTGGGTTCTGCTTATTATTAACAATTGCTCGCTCAATCCCCGCCCATAAATCTTTTTGTGGCGTAATTTCTTTATCAAGCGTGTTTAATGACTTGTTTAAGTAGTCGTTAAAGTTTGGTTTACTCATTTTCATACCACTCTTGTAATAACTGCCTAGCACGATGATATTGTGACTTACTTGAACCAACAGCCATACCTAATTGCTCCGCGATTTCCTCGTGCCTGTAACCTTCAATAGCAAATAATACAAATACCATACGTGCGCGCTCAGGAAGCCTTACTATTAACTTATCGAGGCCATTTAAGCCTTTGCAGTCGTTAGCTGATTGCTCATCCATACCGCTGTGTTCAATACTTACTACTTTTTGTAACCAGTTTTTTTGCTTGCGCAGGTAACTTATCGCTACATTACTGGCAACACTATATAGCCAAGTAGAAAACTGCGAACGCCCATCAAACAATGCTATTTTATGCCATACCTGTACAAATACCTCTTGGGCGGCGTCTTCGGCGTGTGCTTGGTCTGCTAATAAGCGTAAACATAAACCGTATACTCGTTTTATATGTAACTCATAAAGCGTTGTGTATGCGCCTTGATCACCCGATTTAACTCGCTCAATGAGTGCAGCTTCGCACAAAGGCGTTGGTTCGGGTTTAACGTGTAACATCCGTGATGCCGCCTTTTAATTATTATTGTTGAGTTGCTATTTAAGTGTATTAATAAGTTAGACGTAATGACAGTTCGAAAAGGTTTAAAAGGAATGAAAAAATAATTGAATAAAAAGTGGCTTATGCGAGGCTTTATAACAATTCGCTTAATTAAGTGAGCTATTTTGAGGATGGAAAAACGTGTTGATAGCTAGACAAAAAATTCGCTATTTAGTTGTTCTAAATGAGAATTTTTTAACACAGGTAGGACACGTTTAGCCCCGCAAAATGATTAAGTATTATTGCGGATTGGTATTATTTAACTATGCCCTCAACTAATTAAAGTTAGCCAAATTACAGACACAAAAAAGCCGTGCTAATAGCACGGCTTTTTTAGCTTAATTAAAAATTAAGCTTCAGCGATTACGATTACTTTGATAGTAGCCGTTACGTCTGAGTGAACTGAAATTGATACGTCAAATTCACCAGTCTCACGGATAGTACCTAGAGGCAAACGAACTTCTGACTTAGCAACTTCAACACCAACAGCTGAGATAGCGTCAGCGATGTCACGAGTACCGATTGAACCGAATAACTTACCTTCGTCACCAGCTTTAGATACTAATGTAACTTCTGCTAATGCTTCTAGTTTTTCAGCGCGTGCTTGTGCAGCAACTAACTGTTCAGCGATTTTCGCTTCAAGTTCTGCACGACGAGCGTCAAACGTTTCAATGTTAGCTTTAGTCGCAGGAACTGCCTTACCTTGCGGGAAAAGGAAGTTACGTGCGAAACCAGATTTAACTACAACCTGTTCACCTAGGCTACCTAGGTTAGCGATCTTATCTAGTAGAATAACTTGCATGTTTCTACACCTTTTAAAAACTGTTAATCCGCTGCTTACTTATGTAAGTCAGTGTATGGAAGAAGGGCTAAGTAGCGAGCACGCTTAATAGCAGTTGCTAGCTGGCGCTGGTATTTAGCGCTAGTACCTGTGATACGGCTAGGTACGATTTTGCCACTTTCTGTAACATAGTTTCTAAGAGTAGCTAGATCTTTGTAATCGATTTGTTGTACGCCTTCCGCTTTAAAGCGGCAGAACTTACGACGTCTGAAATAACGTGCCATGAGATTAATTCCTCAAATAATTCTTTCTATATGCTGAGCATGCAAAACCAATTGGCTAAGGCCGTTACGACCTTCGTGGCGATTTAAAAAACCACTCACTTGCAATGCCTGCCCAACGTGCAAATGTTGAGTCTGTTGTTGCATTTGCTTTCCACTGGCAACTACCTGAAGCCTCACATAACTATTACGGTTAAGGTCTGCTTCGGTTTGCATTGATTTATGTTCTACAACAAAAATACAATGCGGGATGCCAGCAGGGCTTTGGCTAAACTTGGGAGTTTTACAAACTACCCCAGATATAACCAGCTGATTCATATATGGGCTAACCATTATAATAACTGCTGACTACATGCCATGCTAGGACTCAAAACAATTAAGCAGCTGGTGCTTCTTTCTTCTCTTCTCTTGCAAGAGGAGACGCTTCAGTTACAGCATTTTTAGTACGCATAACTAAGTTACGAAGCACTGCATCGTTGTAGCGGAAAGTAGTTTCTAGCTCGCTGATTACTTCAGTAGGTGCTTCAACGTTCATAAGAACATAATGAGCTTTATGAAGCTTGTTGATTGGGTAAGCCAGTTGACGGCGGCCCCAGTCTTCAAGACGGTGGATAGTACCACCAGCTTCAGTGATAGAACCAGTATAACGTTCGATCATACCAGTTACTTGCTCACTCTGATCAGGGTGAACCATGAATACGATTTCGTAATGACGCATGGATATTCCTTACGGTTAATAGAGCCTTCTACCGTTTCGGCCGGTCGGTTTAAGGCAAGGAATTAATAGTTTAAAAGCCGAAATGAGCGCGCATTTTACGCTTAGACGGATAATTAAGCAAGCAGGTTTTTTAAGCTTTTATAGATAAGAGTTTAAAGGCAATTATTGCGAGCTTCGCTCATCCCGTTAGCAAGCCTTAGGCCTAAAGGAAAAGCTAAACTCGTAGTTTAATATTTATCATATACGCCAAGCTTGCGCGCATAAAAAAGCGCAGCTTTGAATTACTTAAGTCTAACACCTGCCTCAAAATATAAGTATTTACTCAAACTTAAAGCCGTGCAATTATTAAGCAATACATTATTAAATAAGGATATTTATGAAGCTCTTACTATCGCTTGTATTAATACTTACTTTTAGTACACCATTTTTAAGCCACGCAAAAACCAATACAACTGACATAACCGTTGGTAAAAAAGTCATTCTGCAATCAAAAATACTTAACGAAGACAGACCCATTAAAATTTTCGTACCTGACACTGTAAAAAACGATCAGCCGCTTTATGTTATTTATTTACTTGATGGTGTTGAGCACTTTCATACGGCGTCTGGTGTTATTAAATCCCTTGTTGATTACTAGCAGATACCTAATGCCTTGCTTGTTGGTATTGATACAACTAACCGCGTTCGTGATTACTTACCTAAAGTAGATGGTGAGCCTAAAACTGAGTTTCAAACCTTTGTAAAAAATAAATGGCCTGAAGCGGGGCAAACTGACGAGTTTTTGAAATTTGTTTCTGACGAACTTATGCCATACATAAATTCTAACTACTCAACTAACGGCTACAACACGTTAATTGGCCACTCTAATGCAGGTACTTTAGCGCTTTATACTTTAGTTAATCAGCCTGAGTTATTTAATAACTATATAGCTATAAGCCCAAACAGTTGGTGGAGTGATGAAGAATTAAAAAATAATATTATAAAATACACTAAAAGCCCTAAAGGCGGTCAATCGTTATTTATTAGTGTAGCAAGTGAAGGGTCACGCTTTTATACCGGTGTATTAAATACTTTAGTAAATTTAGAACAACAAATGCCAACACAGCTAAAATGGGAATATAAGCATTACCCTACTTTTAGTCATATGGGCACCATACTACCAGCCCTTAGCGATAGCCTAATTCACTTATTTGGCGACCTAATTTTTAACGTTACTGACGAGCACGGAAGATTTGCTGATGTATCGCTTATTACAGGTTATTACAAAGCACTGAGTGATAAGTACGGGTTTGAGCTTAAAATTCCACAAGATGTATATGTAGAATTTGCTCATAGCCAGCAAAAATTTGGTAACACAGCTAAAGCTGTTACCACGCTTAAACACTTTACTACCCATTACCCAAATGCAGCCTATTCTCACATGCGTTTATCGCAAGGCTATACTGCAAATAAGCAGTTCAAAGAGGCCGTCACCAGTATGAAACACGCATTAGAACTTGCTAAGCAAAACTCGCGAGATCCAATGTTAATTGATGCTCTCAAGGATATGGTGAATGAAGCACAAGAGAATTTGTAACTGATTTAACAAAGCACTTTTTAGCTAACGATAGTAATTACGAGCTACGCTCGTCGCGTCAGCAAGCTAAACGCCTACAGGTAAAATTAAGCTCAGTGTTAAACTTTGCATGTAGACGCCGAGCTTGCTCGCGTGAAAAGCGAAGCTTTTAATATATTTAAAACCACCATAAAACAAAAACCGATGTTTAAATTAAACATCGGTTTTTTTAATCAAGCTCATCGCTTTACTTTATCCGTTGGGTTTCGCTTCGCTCAACCCAACCTACGTTACTTTCCTATCGCTTCTTTGGCGAACAGGTGTTTTATTGGGCCTAAATTATCAACTAATGATAGCCCTACTCCGCGGATAAGTTTTTTAACCGGGTTTGCACCTTCAAATAGCTCTTTTAACCCTTGCATCATGGCTATGTGCTTTTGCGCATCGAGCTTACGGGTACGTTCGTAATCGCGAAGTGTGCGCGTGCTTGCAAACTCCTTACTATCACTTGTGAGTAGCTCAATTAAATAAGCCGCATCTTTTAGGCCTAGATTCATACCAAGCCCTGCAAGTGGATGGATTGTATGTGCAGCATCGCCAATGAGGACCACTTTGCCTGAAACCCATTGCTGAGCGTAGCGCATTTTAAGTGGGAAAGCTGCGCGCGCACTTTGCACTTCACATAGCCCGCATTGGCCATCTATGGCTGCCATTACGGCTTTATTAAAGCTGCTGTCATCCATTGCAAGCAGCTCATCGCAGTGGTTGGGGCTAGTAGACCATACTATTGAATGGGTATTTGCATCGCTCAGAGGTAAAAATGCCAGCGGCCCGGTTGGTAAAAACACTTGGCGTGCGGTATTTGCGTGCGGCTCTTTGGTTTTTACGGTTGCGACTAGCGCATGGTGATCGTAATCTTTAAAGCTAAGCGCCATATTAAATTGTTTGCGAATAGCTGAGTTTGCCCCATCAGCGGCCACCAGCAGTTTTGCAATAATTGGCTCGCCGCTTTTAAGCGTTATAAATACATCTGATTCGCTTTGATGTATTTGCTGATACTGTGTATCGAACATTAACGTGGCACTACTTTGTTGTTCCAACTCTTTTATGAGCGCGTAGCGGATAATGTCGTTTTCAACAATATGGCCTAAATGCTCAAGCTCAAGTTGTTTGTTATCAAACGCTATTTTGCCAAAACTGTCGGCATCGCGTACATCCATATGCGTATAAGCGCACGCTCGCTGTGCGATAATTTCTGGCCATACATTTAATTGCTCAAGCAAGGTTTGACTTGCAATGCTTAGCGCACTTACGCGCAAACCATATTCGTCAGTTGGCAACGCTTGTGTTGGTGCGCCGTCGAGTACAACGACGCTTATATCGGCTTTTGCCAATCCAAGTGCTAGTGTTAGCCCTACGCAGCCACCACCTACAATACAAACCTGTGCTTGCTTCATAAACGCCTACCTTGTTTAACTTGCCCCATTAACTGTTTGGCTAATGGCGCTTTTAATGCGGGAAATAAATCCATCGAAAACAACCCAATACTGCGCCCCAATGCGAGCACTCGCGATGAGTTTGAAAAAAGCCTAACAAGTGCATCGGTTAAGCTCATTACGGTTTTTATATCATCACTGCGCTTTTTAGAATATTCACGTGTAAACGCATAGCTGCCTAAACCGTGTTGGCTGTTTGCTATTAAATTACTTAGTACTTGCACGTCGCGAAGGCCTAAATTAAAACCTTGCCCTGCAATAGGATGAATAGCATGTGCGGCATTACCAATAACCACTGTACGGTGCGCAGTCAAAGACTCGACTTGCCCGTAAACGAGCGGGTAACTCGTGCGCATGCCTACTTTAGTAAATTGACCACCGCGATAACCAAACGCACTTTGTAGGGCACTTATAAAGTCTTGTTCATTAAGTGCCATGTGCTGTTCAACCTGATCTTGGCTCATACACCACACCAACGAATAACGGTTATTGCTCATGGGTAATAACGCCATAGGCCCGCTTTGTGTAAAACGCTCAAAGGCATGATTATTATGCCCACCAGCTACTTCTACATTGGCAATAATTGCGCCTTGTTCATAAGGCTGGGTATTAAAGCCAAGCTCAAGTAAATTACGTGTGGGTGATTGTGCACCATCAGCAATAACCAATAGCGCTGCGCTTAATTGCTCGCCGCTTTGCAGGGTAAGTGTATTGCTGTGCAGGGTTTGCTCAATGGCAATTACGCTATCGGGGCACAAAAGCGTAATATTTGATTGCGTTAAACGCAGGTGGAGCGCTCGGCCAAAAGGGTTAACTTCTACTACGTAACCAAGTGAAGGTTTAGCAAATTCGTCGCAATTAATGTGCGCTTTGCCAAAGTGGCCTCTATCAGACACGCTCACTTTTTTGATTACGGCGGTGTAAGGGGCATTTTGTTCAAATAAATTGAGGCTTTGTAAATACTCTACCGATTGCTGAGCAAGTGCAATGCTTCTGTCGTCAAAGCTTGGGTGGTAGTCGCCGGTAACTTGATTAGCTTCTACAACGGCAATATTTAACGCGGGATTAGTTTTAGCCACACTTAACGCGCAGCTTGCTCCCGCTAAACCACCGCCAATAACAACTACATCAAACTGCTTAGCCACTTTACTCTCCGAGCTTTATACGTTTTTAGCACTTTGCATAAGTGCTTCTATATCGCTAATTTTTTTAGGCACGCTTAGGGTCAAGTTTTCATGGCCTGTTTCGGTAACTAGCAAGTTATCTTCAATACGAATACCAATGCCTTTGTATTTTTGCGGTGCGCTTGAGTCTTCGCTGATATAAAGCCCAGGCTCTATGGTGAGTACCATACCGGGCTCAAATGCACGCTCAACGTTATTTACTTTGTAATCGCCAACATCATGTACATCTAAACCAAGCCAATGCCCAAGCCCGTGCATGTAATATTCTTTACATGCCCCTTTTGCCATTAGCTCATCAAAGTCGCCGGTTAAAATACCTAAATCAAGTAAACCTTGAGTCATTACTTCCATTGCTAGTTTATTAGCATGCGACATGTAACCACCGGGTTTTACTTCATCAAAAGCAACTTCTTGCGCTTTAAGAACAATATTATAAAGCGCGGCTTGCTCTTCGCTAAATTGACCATTTACTGGAAAAGTACGGGTAATATCGGCTGCGTAACCTTGTAGCTCACAACCGGAGTCTATAAGTACCAGGTCGCCATTTTTTAATACGTCGCTATTTTGCGTGTAATGTAAAATATTGGCGTTGTCGCCACTACCAACAATTGTGCCGTACGCCGGGTGCGGCGCACCATTCATAGCATAATGATGATGCAGCTCTGCCTCTAGCTGAAATTCAGTAGCTCCGGGGTGTGAAAAACGCATAGCGCGCATGTGCCCTCGCGCACTAATTTCACAGCCTTCTCGCATAACATCTATCTCGCTTGGCGATTTAAACAAACGCATTTCATGAATAAGGCCGCGTATTTCTTTTAAAGTACTCGGTGCTTTGAGGCCTTTTCGCGCACCACTTCTAAGTGTGCCTAGTAACGTAAACACTTTGGTATCAAATGAAGTATAAGCACCTTGTGCAAAATAAATCGCATCTTTTTCATTTAGTATATCGAGTAGCTTATCGTTTAATTCACTTAGTGGGTAAGCTTCATCAAACAAGTAGTCACTTTTAGCTTTATCAAAGCCAACTCTGCGGCCATGCCAAATTTCTGCAAGCTTGTCTTTATCTAGGCAAAATAAAGTACTGGGTGCATCGCTGTTGTTACATAGTACAAGTACAGCGTCGGGTTCGTTAAAGCCTGTTAAATAGAAAAAGTCGCTATCTTGTCTAAATGCATATTCGGTATCGCGGCTACGCGTCACTTCGCTTGCAGCGGGAATAATAGCAACGCTATTTTTATCCATTTGCGCAAGTAAACGCTCACGGCGTGCTTTAAATTCTGACTTTTGTACTTCAACCATTATTAACCAACCCGTTTAACTTTTTAAACTAATGAAGTGTTTTTTTAGTACTTTGCGTGTTTTGCTCTTTACCAAGCTCTGCAAAACAAAGTAGTGCTGATACGCGCACATATTCAATCACTTCGTGCAGCGCTTGGCTGTCTTCTTCGGTTTCTTCAAAAGTGGTATCTAGGCGAGTGATTTCGCTAAAGTCAGTAATAACCTCTTTAACATCGCTTGATAACTTACCGTAATCTTTTTGCTTTAAGCCAAAACCAAGCATAAACCCTGCTACCCATGATACGAGGCCATTAGCCTGATCGATGAGTGTTTCGTCATCGTTTGGTAAAAATAAATCAAACTGAAATTCGTCATCATTAAAGCTCGCAACTACTTGCTTATAAATAGTGCCAAAAAACTGCTTTAAATCGTTACTAAATGATTCACCATCGTTAAACACATCGCTCAAAAGGCCTAAGTATTCTTTGTCGTCAATGGTTAAACCACACGCAAGTAAACCACTAATTACACCATGCGCTTCGGCAGGTGATACAAATATTTCGTTTTTTTCTAAAAGCAGTTGAGCTTTTTCGTAATCGGGTAAATCGTTCATAATCGAATCTTCGCTTTGCAAGTTAAGGCAATGCTACCACTCGATAAAAAGCAACTCCAATTAATTGTATGATCAAGCTCAAAAACCATGCGATAAAGTAAATGACGAGTTAAAGGTGCGGGAAAACTAAGCGAACGGTTTAATTTTTTACGTTTAGGGTTTAAGGATTGGATTATGTCTTATATACTTAAATTGTTCCCTGGGGTACCGGAGCTTGGTTAAGTCCCTGAGCCGATAAATTTTATACCAGGATTTCTGTTCGTCTACTATTGTGCAAGCTCGGCATGTACCGAGAAGCCTACGGTAAACCGCAGATTTCCGCCCTGAAACCTTCTGGTTTCAGGACTGAAACCGGGTACCGTATCTTGGGGAACACCTTCTTATTTTTATACTCCCTCTTATTACTTATTCATTTTTTTGCTATACCTTCGTACATTATTTTTATAATTTTTGGCAAAAAAAAGCTGCAAGCAATTTCTTACTTACAGCTAAATTTTAAATGCTTACGCTTATTTACTTAAACCAACCTTGAAAGCGCTCCATCATCATGTAGTTTATTGGCACTAACAATAAAGTAATAAAGGTCGCAAAAATAATCCCAAACCCTAAACTTACCGCCATAGGTATTAAAAACTGCGCCTGAGTCGCTTTTTCAAATAATAACGGCATTAAGCCAATAAAGGTCGTTAAACTTGTTAGCATTACAGGGCGAAAACGCGATGCACCGGCAAGTTTAACTGCATCTAGTAATTTGCCGTCTTCACTGCGCTTTTTATTGATAAAATCGACTAGTACAAGGGAGTCATTTACTACCACCCCAGTTAGGGCTAGCATACCAAGCAAGCTCATAATGGTTAAATCCATGCCCATAATCCAATGCCCGACTACAGCACCTATCATGCCAAATGGAATTACACTCATTACTATAATTGGCTGTAAGTAAGACTTAAGCGGTATCGCTAATAGCGCATAAATTATGAAAAATACAAACACAAGTGCCCAAGCCAATGAGCCAAACGACTCTCGCTGCTCTTTAGCCTCACCTTCTAGTTTGTAATCTACTCCAGGATATTGCTGCATTAACTCATCTAAATACTCCGTTAGGTCAGCCTGAAGTATGGTCATGTTGGTGTTATTTTTTTCGATATCCGCTGTAACATTTAAAGTACGGTAGCGGTCTATTCGGTTAATAGTTGACGGGCTTTGCCCTGCGGTAAGGGTTGCAACATGCGATAACGGCACCGAACCACCAGTAGGTGTATTGATGAGTATATTTTGTAAATCGGCAACTGAGCGGCGCTCGTCTATAGGCAAGCGAACCATTACACGTACATCATCACGGCCGCGCTGAATACGTTGGACTTGCGAGCCAAAGAACGAGTTACGCACTTGACCTGCAACATTAACTCTATTTAAGCCCAGCGCTAAGCCTTGCTGCGTAAGCTCTATTTGTAACTCTTCTTTACCATCAGACATGCTATCGGCAATATCAAATACCGTTGGGTAGGTCGATAAACGGGTTTTAATGTGATCAGCCACGTCTTGTAAAATAGTCAACGAAGTCCCGCTAAGCTGAACATCAATTGGGTCAGAACTTCGGCCAATTTCAGCTCTAAACGTTAAGCTTTCAGCGCCTGGAATGACACCAATTAAATCGCGCCATTCGCTGGCAAGCTCTCTTGATCCTATGTCTGATTCACGCTTTTCAGCCGGTGTTATTTCAAAGCGTACAGAACCTGAATTAGATACACCACCGCGCCCGCCTGTTGTGGCTAATATATTTAAAATAACGCTTTCACCTGTATCTGGGTCGCGGTATTTTTCTTGTAATTGCTGCGCCTTTTGCGACATATCAATTACGTATTTATTAGTGACTTCAAACGGCGTACCTGTTGGTAGTGTTAAGTTAACGCGGACTGTTTCGCTTGGTATACGCGGGAAAAATACAAACTTAGTCCAACCACTAGTGATCATGGTTAAAATTATTATAAACACACCAACAAACAAACTTACCGAAGCCAATTTATGGCGCAGTGCTAAATTTAAAGTGGGTTGGTAATATTTTAAAATCGCGTTTTCAAATCCATCTGCAAAACGCTGTTGAATAACATCAAACTTTGAAGGTTCGCCTTTTTCGTGGCGTAGTTTTATATATTTTAAATGTGCGGGTAGTACAAATTTAGATTCAATCAATGAAAACAATAATACCGGAATAACCACTACCGGTATTTGTGCAAACAAAGCACCGCGCGCCCCTTCAATAAAGGCCAAAGGTAAAAAGGCGGCAACGGTAGTTAATACACCAAATGTTACTGGTGTTGCGACTTCTTGAGTACCTAAAATTGCAGCTTGCTCGCCCGACTTAGCTGTTTTTAAATGGGTATAGACATTTTCGCCAGTAACTATGGCGTCATCAACAACAATCCCAAGTACTAATATAAAGCCAAATAAGCTCATAATATTAAGGGTTACGCCAAATATAGGCATCGCTATAAACGCGCCCATAAACGAAACCGGAATACCAATAAATACCCAAAATGCAATTGCAGGTCGTAAAAACAAAGTAAGCAAAGCAAGTACTAAAATACCGCCTTGTAGGGCATTGGTCGTTAGTGTGGCAATTCGACTTTTAACCAGCTCCGAATCATCATCCCAGTAACTTAGTTCAAATCCTTGTGGAAGGGAGCTTTGTTGCTCTTTTATGTAATTTTTAACTTCGTCAGCAACAGTAATCGCACTTTGCGGACCAATTCGATATACGTCGATAAATGCAGCCTGCTTACCATTAAAGCGAGTACGTACTGGGGTTTCTTCAAAATCGTCTTTAATTATTGCAATATCGCCTAAACGAATAATAGTGCCGTCAGCTTGGTTTTTAACAACAATATTGGCAAATTCATCTTTACGATATGCTTGCCCTTTAGAGCTTATAAGTACGTCCCCACCTTCAGTTTTTAAGTTACCAGCAGAAATATCAGAGCTTGAATTAGCAATGGCACTCGATATTTGTGCCAAACTTAAATCGTACTGGCGAAGAACGTCTTGGCTTACTTCAATGGCAATTTCATAATCACGAACACCACTTAGCTCTACCTGCGTCACATTTGGTAAACGTAGAATTTGATCGCGTACTGTTTCTGCGTATTCACGGGTTTCTTTTTCGCCGTAATCACTTGATACGGTAACCGCGATAACTTCGCGAATTCGTTCCGCAAGCGCGACTATTGGCTTTTCAGCATCGGCTGGAAAGGTGTTAATTGCATCTACACGACTTTTAATATCGGCTAAAAGCTCACGCGGGTCGTAGCCCGTTTCAACTTCAATTGTTACAGAGCCTGAGCCTTCAGAAGAGCGGCTAAATATTTGCTTTATGCCCTCTAAATCTTGTACGGCTTCTTCTATACGAATTGTTACGCCTTGCTCTACATCCTCTGGTGTTGAACCGCGCAAACTTACGTTCACGCTTATCATGTCGGTTTCGAATGAAGGGAATACTTCAAGCGGTATTTTAGTCGATAAACTAAAAAGCCCCGACAGCAGCAGTGTTACTAGCAATAAGTTAGCTGCAACATGGTTTTTGGCAAACCAAGCTATCATGGCTTATCTCCTTGCTTTGCTGGACGGCGTTTTTTTAACTCTTCAACACTAATACCAAGCTCTTTTGCTTTTTGTTCAAGCTGCTCTGGAGTCGGGCGCTTTCCTTTACCTTGCCCATTCGCTCCACGGCTTTTAGGTTGATCTGCGCTTTGTTCACCTAAAATACTTACTTGAGTTCCTGAACTTACTTGACCAAGTGGAGTAATAACAAGCTTATCATTTGCGTTTAAACCGGTTTTTATCATCGCCTGAGTCGCATTTTGCCAAGCTAGTGTGATGTCTTTGCGCTTAAGTACGCCACCTTCAACAATGTAAACGTACGTTCCTTGATAAATTGTACTGTTAGGAATTATAAGTGCGTTAGATACTGTTCTGCCGGTAATTTGCGCTTTTATATACTGCCCAATTTTTATTGGGTACTGGTTATTTGCTGTTGCTTTATACGGGTCATTAATTTTAGCAACTACATAAAGCTGCTGTGCGCCTTCATCTATAGCACCTTCTGTGCGTGCTAATTGACCTTGCCACGTTTGCTCACCTACTAAGTCAGAAGTAAATTTAACAATTGAACCCGCTTGGTTTTTAGCACCATCGCGATACTGCTCTGGTAAATTTACAAATGGGAGATCTTTATTTTTAATTGGTAAGCGAATCTCAACGCTATCGATTGCGTAAATGGTTGCTAACTGTGTGTTGTTAGTAACAACTTGCCCTAAATCAACACTGCGGCTAAGTATACGCCCCGCATATGGCGCCGTTACTTTAGTGCGCTCTAAATCAAGCATCGCTTTTTCAAGTGCTGCCTGAGCCGATAAAACCTCAGCTTCAGCGGCTGCTAGTTGTGGCTCACGTAGTACTAAGCTGCTTGCCTGATTTGAGCCGCCAAGGCGCTTCCAATCGGTAATGGCTTGTTGCCCACGCGCCTTCTCTTCTAGCAAACCTTGCTCTGCGGTTAATAAATTGGCTTGAGCAGATTTAACTTCAGCCTGATGATCTCTGTCGTCTAGTTTTAAAAGTACATCGCCTTTTTCAAAAAAACCGCCTTCTCTAAAGTCATCACTTACTTCAATTATTTGCCCAGATGCCTGAGCCACTAACAAACTTTGTGTACGTGGTTTTACCGTACCGTAGCTGTCTATCATAACTTGATAATTTTGTGGTTTTAGCTCAAGCGCAGCCACACTTATTGATGCCTTCGGAGGTGTCCCAAAGCGTTTAGCCTCTGGTGGATTCCCCTTAATAAACATAACAATTAAAATTGTGGCAACAATAACCACCGCTGGAATAATAATTTTTGCTGTTTTAGTTTTCATCGTTATTGCTCTTTAGTTCACTTGAGGGCTTTGCAAAATCACCACCAAGGGCAATGTGTAGGTTAATTCTATTGGCTATTAATTGGTTTTTAATATCGATTAAGGAGCTTTGCGCGTCAAAAGAACGGTCTTGGGCATCAAGCACTGTCGTGTAAGTTACCAAGCCACTTTGATACTGCTCAAACGACAATTGCTCTGCAGCAAGTGCGTTTTCTTGTGCCTCTAACGTGCTTGTATATTGAGCTTTGAGGGACTGCTGCTGCGAAATTGCATTTTCAACATCACCAAATGCGTCATAAAGCGTTTGTAAATAAAGCAGCTCTTGCTTTTGAGTATTAAGACGCGCTATTTCTTCGTTGGCTTTTAAGCGCCCACCTTCAAAAAGTGGCGCTGAAATACTACCTAACAAAGACCATGCAAGGCTTGATGGAGAAAACAAGTCGCTTACTCTGTCTGTACTATCACTTAATGAAGCAGTTAAATCTAAACTTGGAAAGCGTTGTTTGTGCGCATATGCCAATGATGCATCGGCTGCTAAAAGCTCATACCAACTTGCACGTAGAGTAGGTTTTCGCGTTATAAGCTCAGAAGGTAATCCTAGAGGAATATCGGTATTAATAACAGGTAAGTCACTACTAGCAGTAATAGCGCCTTTTGGGTATTCACCAAGTAAACGCTCAAGTACACGTGCTGATGCCGATAAACTCGCTTTTTGAGTGGCAATGCGAGAGCGTTCATTATTAAGCTCATTACGCGCTAAATACACATCGAGCGCTTCGTTTATGCCTTGGCGATAGCCAGCTTCAATAATATCGAGATTTTGTTGTGAGTTGGCTTCGCGACGTTTAAATAAATCCAGTAATTGCTGCGCCGTAACCACATCAAACCAACCTGTTACCACATCAGCAACAAGTTGCTGTTTAGCTTGCTCAAACCGTGCCTGCTGAGCTAAATAGTTAAGATTAGCTTCGCGCTTGGCGTCAGAGAGCTTACCCCATAAATCAACCTCGTAAGTTAAGTTTAAACTAGCTGAGCTTGCGTTGTCGTAACTTACAGGGCGGTTGTCTTTACTACGGCTTGTACGTGTTGATAAATCGAGGCTTGGCCAAAGTGCAGCACCCGAGACTATAAGTTGCTGCTTTTGAATTTCAACATCATAACTCGTTTGCAAAAGCTGTTGGTTATTTTTAAGTGCTTGTTGTACAAATTTATTAAGCGTAGGATTTTGTAATTGTGTAAGCCATTGCTCTTGTATTTTTAATACTGAGCTTGATGCTTCTTGCTGCCATTGCTGAGGCATATTATTAGGGACTTGCATGCGCTGAGACGAGTTTAAATCACTCGCACAGCCGCTGAGCAGCATCACACTAATTGCCAGTAGGGTTGGCTTGCATTGCCAAATCATAATTAAACCTAAATTACTGCTATTTATGAACGTAATTCAAGCACTTTGGCAAATTTTGCTCAACTTACTTTACATAACATTACATAGCTAGCGATGAATTAACATAATAGCCAGTTATACGGTAAAAATGAGTAAATGATCAGCAATTTTTAATACTAAAATTAACTTTTTGTAATGTGTTTAAGAGATTAACTATACAAAAACAAAAAAGCCCCGCTATAAGCGAGGCTTTTAAATAAATGGTGCCGACTAACGAAGTCGAACGGATAACTTATACAGACTACTGATTACAAGTCAGCTGCTTCAAGTTACCTAAAATAAATGGTGCCGACTAACCGAGTCGAACGGATAACTTATACAGACTACTGATTACAAGTCAGTTGCTTCA
>NZ_WTKX01000080.1:0-938 GCF_011378755.1 Pseudoalteromonas sp. Z1A2
GAAAAATACAACGTGCAGGCAAGCGTATTTTATTGAGTAATAAAGAGTTTAGCTTACTTGAACTATTGTTACGGCGCGAAGGTGAAGTACTGCCACGTTCGTTAATTGCTTCTCAAGTATGGGATATGAATTTTGATAGCGACACCAATGTGATTGATGTTGCCATTCGTAGGCTAAGAGCAAAAGTTGATGATGACTTTACCGTTAAATTAATTCATACAGTTCGTGGTATGGGCTATAAATTAGAGGTTGAAACTGATGGCTATTAAGTCACGGCCTTTATCACTTACGATGCGTGTTGTGTTGTTTGTGGCTGTAACCGTTATTGCGTGCTTAACTTTAGTTGCCACCTTAATAAATAGTTCGATAAAACATCATTTTTTCCAGCAAGATAGTAGTGAACTGCATGTTATTAATCAATCTATTGAATTAGTTTTAACACAACACTATAAATCAAACCTGAAACTTAAAAATGAATTATCTAACGCTGTAGCGGGTCATCACGGTGTTTACTATCAGGTAAATACCGCAAAAGGAGATCTCATTTTTCAAAGCTCTGAACGAGATTTTAGTGATTTTGTAATGAGTGATAAGGCTTCAACTGGCTTTAACCGTAACAACATTACCTCATGGCAAAATGATACCCACACCTACCGAGCTCTGGTGAGTAATTTAAGTACTGGGCAACAGCAATACAAAATTACTACAGCGATAGACATGAGCTTTCATTTACACTTTCTCAATCAATTTCAGCAAAGCCTTTGGGCCATTATGTTTGGCTCAGCGGTACTCATTTTATTGGTGGCTTGGTTTGCTATACATCAAGGATTAAACCCTTTACGAGGTTTAAGTCAGAAAATACACGATATCCAAACTAATAAAATGGATGTAAGGCTCGATGAAAATAAAGTGCCTATTGAGCTTGTTAATATGGTGCA
>NZ_WTKX01000081.1:0-770 GCF_011378755.1 Pseudoalteromonas sp. Z1A2
AAAACGCGTTTGGCGTTGTATGGTTAAGCCTCACGGGTAATTAGTACAAGTTAGCTTAATGGCTCACACCACTTCCACATCTTGCCTATCAACGTTGTAGTCTTCAACGGCCCTTCAGAGACTTTAAAAGTCTAGTGAGAACTCATCTCGAGGCCTGCTTCGCGCTTAGATGCTTTCAGCGCTTATCAGTTCCGAACGTAGCTACCGGGCAATGCCATTGGCATGACAACCCGAACACCAGCGGTTCGTTCACTCCGGTCCTCTCGTACTAGGAGCAACCCCTCTCAATTCTCAAACGCCCACGGCAGATAGGGACCGAACTGTCTCACGACGTTCTAAACCCAGCTCGCGTACCACTTTAAATGGCGAACAGCCATACCCTTGGGACCGACTTCAGCCCCAGGATGTGATGAGCCGACATCGAGGTGCCAAACACCGCCGTCGATATGAACTCTTGGGCGGTATCAGCCTGTTATCCCCGGAGTACCTTTTATCCGTTGAGCGATGGCCCTTCCATTCAGAACCACCGGATCACTATGACCTACTTTCGTACCTGCTCGACGTGTCTGTCTCGCAGTTAAGCTGGCTTCTACCATTACACTAACCGTACGATGTCCGACCGTACTTAGCCAACCTTCGTGCTCCTCCGTTACTCTTTAGGAGGAGACCGCCCCAGTCAAACTACCCACCAGGCACTGTCCGTAACCCCGATTCAGGGGCCAACGTTAGAACATCAAAACTACAAGGGTGGTATTTCAAGGACGACTCCA
>NZ_WTKX01000082.1:0-689 GCF_011378755.1 Pseudoalteromonas sp. Z1A2
ACTTCTGGCGAAGTTAAACTGTCACAAAACAAAGACCCGTTTGGGTTGTATGGTTAAGTGACTAAGCGTACACGGTGGATGCCTTGGCAGTTGGAGGCGATGAAGGACGTATTAACTTGCGATAAGCCTAGTCAAGCTAGTAAAAAGCGCTTGAGACTAGGATTTCCGAATGGGGAAACCCACCTGCTTGCAGGTATCGTTAACTGAATACATAGGTTAACGAGGCGAACGCGGAGAACTGAAACATCTAAGTACCCGTAGGAAAAGAAATCAACCGAGATTCCGAAAGTAGCGGCGAGCGAAATCGGAACAGCCCTTAAGCTTATTATGTGTTAATGGAAGGCTCTGGAAAGTGCCACGATACAGGGTGATAGTCCCGTACATGAAAAGACATTTTAAGTGAAATCGAGTAGGTCGGAGCACGTGAAACTTTGACTGAATATAGGTGGACCATCATCTAAGGCTAAATACTCCCAACTGACCGATAGTGAACCAGTACCGTGAGGGAAAGGCGAAAAGAACCCCTGTGAGGGGAGTGAAATAGAACCTGAAACCGTGTACGTACAAGCAGTAGGAGCCCACTTGTTGGGTGACTGCGTACCTTTTGTATAATGGGTCAGCGACTTATATTTTGTAGCGAGGTTAACCGAATAGGGTAGCCGTAGGGAAACCGAGTCTTAACTGGGCGA
>NZ_WTKX01000083.1:0-675 GCF_011378755.1 Pseudoalteromonas sp. Z1A2
ATACTCCGTTTTTGCATGACGCACTTTAGAGCTGGCAACCGCTAATGGGTTTTCAGACATACCATGTTTGCTATGATCCATCGCCATTGGACCGTGATCCATAGCGCTATGATCCATTTCTTTAGAGTTCATACCTGACATGCCAGCCATACCTGCCATTGCAGAATGCTCACCGCCGTGGGTCATATTGCCCATCATATCGGTCATCGTTAACCATTCAACAGGGTCAAGTGCAGGTACTGGCGCATCAATATTAGGCGAGCTTGATAAAGTTCCTTTTGCGTAACCAGAGCGATCCATACTTTGAGCAAAAATCGTATAGGCATCATTTTTAGGCTCAACAATTACGTCGTAGGTCTCACCAGGGCCGAATCTAAATTCATCTACTGTCACAGGTTCAACATTTTGTCCATCAGCTTGTACAACTGTTAACTTCAGCTCAGGTATTCTTACATCAAAAAACGTATTGCTAGAACCGTTAATAAATCTAAGCCTAACCTTTTCGCCAGCTTTAAACATTCCTCGCCAATTTGACATTGGCGTACTACCATTCATTAAAAAAGTCATTGCAGATGCTGATAAGTCAGCAAGATCTGTAGGGTTCATTCTCATTTTATTCCACATTTCCCGGCGTTGTAGCGCATTTGAAACGCTGCTATTTGAAATGTCATCAAA
>NZ_WTKX01000084.1:0-666 GCF_011378755.1 Pseudoalteromonas sp. Z1A2
ATAGGCAAGATGTGGAAGTGGTGTGAGCCATTAAGCTAACTTGTACTAATTACCCGTGAGGCTTAACCATACAACGCCAAACGCGTTTTGTGTGATAGTTTAAGACAGAAGTTAATAGACTAAAGTAGATTACTGAAGACATTTTATTATCAGAAATTCCAAATTTTAGTAAGCTCGATTGAATCGAACTTACACCAAATTTGCTTGGTGACAATAGCGTTTTGGACCCACCTGACTCCATGCCGAACTCAGTAGTGAAACGAAACAGCGCCGATGATAGTGTAGCATTTGCTATGTGAAAGTAGGACATTACCAGGCTTCAAATTCAGTCGAAGGACTTTAACCTTAATAATTAAAATAAGAAAATTGAAAAGAATTTTCTTGGTGACAATAGCGTTTTGGACCCACCTGATCCCATGCCGAACTCAGTAGTGAAACGAAACAGCGCCGATGATAGTGTAGCATTTGCTATGTGAAAGTAGGACATTACCAGGATTTAATTAAGAGAAACCCGTTACAGTAATGTGACGGGTTTTTTGCTTTTTGGAATTTTATAAATAGTCCATGCCGAACTCAGTGTGAGCGTCTAGCGAACTACACCTATGTTTTAAAATTCCAGGGTAACAAGCTGTCGATATCGGGCTCAGGCTGGCACAGTTCATCAAG
>NZ_WTKX01000086.1:0-653 GCF_011378755.1 Pseudoalteromonas sp. Z1A2
TGAGCAAAAATCGTATAGGCATCATTTTTAGGCTCAACAATTACGTCGTAGGTTTCACCAGGGCCGAATCTAAATTCATCAACTGTCACTGGTTCAACGTTTTGCCCATCTGCTTGTACAACCGTTAGTTTTAACTCGGGGATACGCACGTCAAAAAAGCTATTACTAGAGCCATTAATAAACCTTAACCTAAGCTTTTCACCGACTTTAAATAATCCACGCCAGTTTGCCATTGGAGTACTACCGTTCATTAAAAAAGTCATTGCTGATGCAGATAAATCAGCTAAATCTGTAGGATTCATTCGCATCTGATTCCACATTTTTCGGCGCTGTAGAGCATTTGAAATACTGCTGCTTGAAACGTCATCGAAAAACTCTGGGACAGTGGGTTGATTGAAGTTAAATACATCACTCTGTACTTTTAATTTACGGAACAGCGCCATTGGGTCATCATCAGTCCAATCAGATAATTGAATAACATGCTCGTTATTTGCACTAATAATATCGTTTTCTCGCGGTTCAATAATTAATGCACCGTACATGCCTGTCATTTCTTGAAAGCCGCTATGTGAGTGATACCAATATGTACCGCTTTGTTGCAGTTTAAATTTATAAACAAAGGTTTCGCCCGGCATAATGCCTTTAAAGCTGAT
>NZ_WTKX01000087.1:0-605 GCF_011378755.1 Pseudoalteromonas sp. Z1A2
CTTTAAAGAAAGCGTAATAGCTCACTGGTCGAGTCGGTCTGCGCGGAAGATGTAACGGGGCTAAACTATGCACCGAAGCTGCGGATTCAGAATTTATTCTGAGTGGTAGGGGAGCGTTCTGTAAGCGGTTGAAGGTGTACCGGGAGGTATGCTGGACGTATCAGAAGTGCGAATGCTGACATGAGTAACGATAATGGGAGTGAAAAACTCCCACGCCGGAAGACCAAGGGTTCCTATCCCATGTTAATCAGGGTAGGGTAAGTCGACCCCTAAGGCGAGGCCGAAAGGCGTAGTCGATGGGAAACAGATTAATATTTCTGTACTCGATATAATTGCGATGGGGGGACGGAGCAGGCTAAACAAGCATGGCGTTGGTAGTCCATGTGAAAGTGAGTAGGTTGGCGACTTAGGTAAATCCGGGTTGCTGTTAAGACTGAGACACGAGACGAGTCACTAAGGTGATGAAGTTGTTGATGCCATACTTCCAGGAAAAGCCTCTAAGCTTCAGATTATATAGAATCGTACCCCAAACCGACACAGGTGGTCAGGTAGAGAATACTAAGGCGCTTGAGAGAACTCGGGTGAAGGAACTAGGCAAAATCGTA
>NZ_WTKX01000088.1:0-604 GCF_011378755.1 Pseudoalteromonas sp. Z1A2
CTTTAAAGAAAGCGTAATAGCTCACTGGTCGAGTCGGTCTGCGCGGAAGATGTAACGGGGCTAAACTATGCACCGAAGCTGCGGATTCATACTTTGTATGAGTGGTAGGGGAGCGTTCTGTAAGCGGTTGAAGGTGTACCGGGAGGTATGCTGGACGTATCAGAAGTGCGAATGCTGACATGAGTAACGATAATGCGGGTGAAAAACCCGCACGCCGGAAGACCAAGGGTTCCTATCCCATGTTAATCAGGGTAGGGTAAGTCGACCCCTAAGGCGAGGCCGAAAGGCGTAGTCGATGGGAAACGGATTAATATTTCCGTACTTGGTATAATTGCGATGGGGGGACGGAGAAGGCTAAGCAAGCATGGCGATGGTTGTCCATGTGAAAGTGAGTAGGGCGTTTGTTTAGGTAAATCCGGACGAACACTAAACCTGAGACACGAGACGAGCTACTACGGTAGTGAAGTTGCTGATGCCATACTTCCAGGAAAAGCCTCTAAGCTTCAGATTATACCGAATCGTACCCCAAACCGACACAGGTGGTCAGGTAGAGAATACTAAGGCGCTTGAGAGAACTCGGGTGAAGGAACTAGGCAAAATCGTA
>NZ_WTKX01000089.1:0-583 GCF_011378755.1 Pseudoalteromonas sp. Z1A2
ATGTTAATGAAAAGCCCAGAGCAACTTTCGTTAACTTTTGGTGGTGAAGTAAGGCTAGCAAAAGTCATCATCAAAGATGAAAAAAATAACTCAATAAACTTTGATTTCAAACCAAGCTCCACCCCAAGCACAGACTTTAGTTGGTCATTACCGAGCTTAGCCCAAGGGACTTACACGGTTAAATGGACAGCACTGGGTGGTGATGGACATAAAATGACCGACACGTTTAGATTTATGGTACACAAAAGTGAATCGCATAAGATGATGCAAGAACAATCTAATACCCACAGCAAACATAATCATTAAGTAGCAACATAATGCAATTAAGTGAATGGTCAGTACTCTTACTCTTATTAAAACTAGCAAGCTATATCGCAATTGCAGGGCTTGCGGGCACTTTATTAATGCGCTTTATGTGTGGCAACAGCAATGTTGCAGGGCATCACTTAATTAGTTTTTATCAGTTCTTAAAACGTTGGCAAATTACGTGCGTGGTTACAGGTAGTATTGCTGCACTTTTACAAGTACCAATAGAAGCTGGAGCAATGGCTGAATCAGGCTTTATGGGAATGTTTGACCCCTT
>NZ_WTKX01000009.1:0-140819 GCF_011378755.1 Pseudoalteromonas sp. Z1A2
TTACCCGTGAGGCTTAACCATACAACGCCAAACGCGTTTTATGCGACAGTTTAGACAGAAGTTAATATAACTAAAGTAGATATTACTTAGAAAGACTTAAAAAATATTATCAGATATTTTCCAAATTCAGTTAATGCGTAGAGATACGAATTAACGCCCAAATTTGCTTGGTGACAATAGCGTTTTGGACCCACCTGATTCCATGCCGAACTCAGTAGTGAAACGAAACAGCGCCGATGATAGTGTAGCATTTGCTATGTGAAAGTAGGACATTACCAGGCTTCAAATTGTAGAGAGCCCGACTAGAAATAGTCGGGCTTTTTTACGTCTGAAGAAAAGTAAAATACGCGCAATTAACACACACTCACATCAACACCCATCACGTAGGTCGGTCGAGCGTAGCGACTCACGACGTTAAAATCACAGCAAAATCCCTCAATATCTCAGTGGGCCAATCCAGTAGCATTTGCTATGTGACTCTCCACCGCTGTGGGCACTACGACATCCTACTGCGTAGCGCACCGACTTCAAATTGTAGAGAGCCCGACTAGAAATAGTCGGGCTTTTTTACGTCTGCAGAAAAGTGATTCATGGATTCCTCTAGAGCGAAGGACTTCTTAGTAAATCATTTATATCAATCAGCAATAATATTTAATCCATTTGAGAGGTTAAATCTGACCCTAACTGCGTTAAAAACCTCAAATATGAAACAACTGAATAACGAATTTTTGCCCTTCTTTTATCGACTCTGCTTAGCTATTGCTCTAATCTCAATTTATGGTCTGTTCCATTATTTCGTTTATAAAATGTGACAGAGTTCGTTTAGGTAAAATTAGAATAATAAGGGCTTACTCATGAGTAAAGTTGAAAACCATCCGCATGGTATTTTTTGTTGGTCAGAGCTTTGTACACACAATTGGAAAGACGGTAAGGCGTTTTATACATCTTTATTTGATTGGGGGTATGACGATCAACCTATTGGAGAGAACATATACTACACCATGCTACAAAAACAAGGTGATGATATCGCTGCAATGTACGAAATGCCTAAAGAGCAAATTAGTGCAGGTATCCCAAGTCATTGGTTGGCTTACATTGCCGTCGATAATGTTAATGATTGTGCGCTAAAAGCAAAAGAACTGGGTGCTGAAGTTATTGCCGGCCCTCATGATGTTATGAATGCAGGTCGCATGCTTATGCTAAAAGATCCAGTAGGCGCAACTGTTGCACTATGGCAGGGGAATGAGCATACAGGTTGTAAGCACTTAGGTGAATTAAATACGCCTTATTGGCATGAGTTAGCAACAAGAGATAGTAAAGTAAGTCGAGACTTTTACTGTGCTTTACTAGGCTGGGAAAGCGAAATAAAGCCTATGGAAGGGGTGGACTACATTTTATTTTTAGTCGATGGACAACCAATTGCCGGTATGCTTGAAATGACAAGTGAATGGCCTGATGATACCCCTGCTCATTGGATGATTTATTTTGCAGTAGAGAGTTGCGATGTAATTGTTAGTAAAGCCGCTAGCTTAGGTGGACAAGTATGTGTTCCTGCAACAGATATCCCAGATGTTGGTCGTTTTAGTGTTATATGCGACCCTCAAGGTGCTGTATTTTCGGTGATCGAATCTGTTATGGATGACGTTTAAACACAGTTACATTAGCTTTAGCGTTAATTTGCTCGCTAGTTTGATATAATACTCGTCAATTAAATCGTCAGAAAGTGCAGAGAACGCAATGGAATTTGAACAAGATAGTAATTTAACCCTCCCTTTATTTCTATTAGATGAATCATTAAGTAATAGAGACTTAGAGCAGCCTGATTTTGAAATATCAATTGGACTTGATGATGAGTTACTTGCTCAAATTTGCCAGAACCCAAGTGAAGATAGCAGTGTCGCTATTACTGTTAGCGGTTATGAGTTGCTTATAACTAATCCTCTGTACTTAGCTATATTAGATCAAGAGCACGATGCGCAGATAACATTAACGCATGGCCCTCTTTTAAGTATTGTTTTGAATACTGAAGGTCAGAATACATTCGTTTCTCCTCAAATGGATATGATGCCCACCTTTGATTTAGGTGATGAGGACGACGAATGAGAAAAATACTAATAAGTACGATAGTACTCATTATTTTAAGTGGTTGTGCATATTTGGGAAATGCTCACTACGATGATCTTTTTGGACCTGAACAAACACAAGAGAGAATGGTGCCTCATACAACAGGTGCTGGTGCTGATTTTTTACAAAATGTAAAACCTGTACTCGATACCCGCTGCGTAGTTTGTCATGGTTGTTACGATGCACCATGTCAACTGAAGCTCTCATCCCCTGAAGGTATTGACCGGGGGTTGAGTAAAGAGCTTGTTTACGATGGAACTCGTTTATTGGCAACGACCCCAAGCCGTTTATTATTTGATGCAACTAATACTCAGCAATGGCGAGAAAAAAACTTTACGCCAGTGCTAAATGAGCGCATACAAAGTGAAGAAGCTAACTTAGCGGGCAGTGTGTTATTTAATAGCTTAGTGTTAAAGCAAAGCCATGAATTGCCAGTAAACGAAGTGTTAGGTGATGAGTTTGACTTTTCGTTAGCGCGTTCGCAAACCTGCGCAACAATGGGTGAGTTCGATCGATTGGCAAGTGATCAACCTCATGGCGGCATGCCTTATGGTTTACCTGGTGTTTCGCGTGAAGAGTTTAATCATTTACAGAACTGGCTTAAAGGTGGTGGTAAAATGTCACATATTCAGCCACCAAGTAAATATGATCAGAATAAAATAGCGGGCTGGGAAGCATTTTTAAATCAAGATAGCTTAAAGTATCAGTTATCAGCACGGTATATTTATGAGCATTGGTTTTTAGCACATATTTATTTTACTTCAGAAAACCCACAAAGCTTTTTCAAACTAGTTCGCTCAAGTACGCCTCCTGGAGAGGAAATAAAGTTAATTAACACGCGTCGCCCATACGATGACCCTAAAGTTAGCCGTGTTTATTATCGTTTTATGCAAGAGCGTACAACCATACTTTCTAAAACACATTTACCTCTTGAGCTTAATGAAGCTAAATTACTGCGTTTATATGAGCAGTTTATTGCGCCAGATTATACGGTTACGAAAATGCCTAGTTATGAGGCTAAGGCAGCATCTAACCCTTTTAAAACTTTCGAAGTTATTCCAATTAATTCTAAGTATCAATTTATGCTTGATGAGGCAGAGTTAATTATTATGGGCTTTATAAAAGGGCCTGTTTGTCGTGGTCAGATTGCTTTGAATGTTATAAACGATCACTTTTGGGTGGCGTTTGCTGATCCTGATAAGGTTGCGACCCCTGCTGTAGGGGAAATGCTAATGCAACATGAAGAAGCGCTAGAACTTCCTGCTGCAGAGGAAAGTAATGCGTTACCTATTTCTAGCTGGGTTAAATACTCAGTTCGTGAGAAAAAATATTTACAGGCAAAAGTTGAGCTTGCTAACGAAATGTTTAAAGGTGGTGAGCACCTCACAACTGACTTACTTTGGAAAGGTGATGGGCATAATAAAAATGCGGCACTAACTATTTTCCGCCATTTTGATAGTGCAACTGTAGTTAAAGGTTTTATTGGTCAAGAGCCTAAAACCACCTGGATATTAGATTATGCTTTGTTTGAGCGTATTCACTATTTGCTTGTAGCAGGCTTTGATGTGTACGGAAATATAGGCCATCAATTAGTGACACGCCTATATATGGATTTTTTACGTTTAGAGGGAGAGCAAAACTTTTTAGCATTGTTACCTGAGGCTAAACGTAATCAAATCAAAAAGCAGTGGTATCGTAACTCACCACCTGACTTATCTAAGTTCTTTAAAAATAACCGAGAATTTAGTCAGCCAAGTGGTATTAACTATAAAACTGATGATCCACAGCATGAGCTATATACTTTGATGAAAGAAGCCTTAGCGCCAGTTTTAAGTGAAAAATACAACTACACTGAAGTGCCAAAGCCGTTAAATGTTGTAAGTAACATGCCAGCAAAAGCGGTAAACTTGTTACCTCAGCTTTCTTTTGTACTTGTAAAGCAAGAAGATAATAGCCATAAGGGCTACACTATTATTCATCATAATGCGCACTACAATATATCTAGTTTATTAAACGAAGATGGCCAACGTGCTTATGATGAAGATACCGCGACTATTGTTCCTGGGTTTATCGGAGATTACCCAGCAGCTATTTGGTATTTAAATAACGAGCAGCAAGTAAATGCTTTTGCCGAGCAATTGCCTATGATGCAAATAGAAGCCGATTATGGTGCTTTGAAATCTAAGTTTGGTATTCGACGTACTCATCCACAGTTTTGGCAATACAGCGATATATTGCACGATACAGCTAAAAAGTATCGTGGGATAGAATATGGAATGTTCGATTATAATCGATTAGAGAATCGCTAATATAATTTTACTACTATGGCCCAGCTTGATGCTGGGCTTTTTTATTGGGTATTAATAATTCGCTTAATTATTTTGACTGATTCTTCGTTTTAAAAAATTAGTCTACACTTATATAAAAAAACTGGTTTATACATGTTCAATATTATTAAAAGCGTGAGAACACGTTATCGATGGGCACTAATTGCAATAGCGCTATTAATAAGTGGCTCTGCTTTATTAATGCAGCATAGTTTTTCTGTTCAAAAGTTTGATGCAAAAATTATTAACATCGCTGGTAGCCAGCGTATGCTCTCACAGAAAATTGCTTGGCACAGTAATGCTATACTTAACATCAGTAATTACTCGCCAGCTCATACTGAGTCACTTGAGAAGTCCCTCAATACATTTAAAGAGTCCCATCAAACATTATTAACTAAAAACTCTGATGACGAATACATTTACTTAAATCCAGCGTTAGTAGACTTATATTTTGGTGAAACGATAGGGTTAGATAAAGCGGTATTTGACTATATAGAACAAACAGAGCGGCTTTTGTATCAGCAAGGAGAGATAAACCACTCAGTATTTTCTATAAAGTATGTTGAAACGTTATTAACAAAGCTTGATAAGGCAGTGAGCTTATTTGAATCTCAAGCTGTTAAAAAAGTAAATTGGGTCGCCAACCTAGAGATACTATGCTGGTTATTGGCAATGACATTATTACTTATTGAGTTAAGATTTGTTTTTATACCAATGGAAAAAGAGGTTTCAGACACGCTTTTAGAGCTACAAAAACAAAAAGATTTTGTTTATCAAACAAGTCAAAATAAAGAACATTTTATTGCCAGAGCTAGTCACGAATTTAGAACACCTTTGCAGGGACTTATTACGTCTATTGAGGAGCTAGAGGTTTCTGATAAACAGCAAAGCGTTAAAACCCAAGCTAACTATTGCGCGCTTAGGTTAATAGCCATATTAGATGAATTACAAGACTTGCAGGCTTTAAGTGCAGGTAAATGGGTACCGCATTTAAATGACGAAAACCTTTTAGAGTCGTGTAATAAAGTAGTAATAGCGTACAAGCATGCGTGTAAGCAAAAAGGCCTAAAACTAGTTAGATCTTTAGATGAATCGTTAAATTGTGTATGTAAATTGGATCATCAACGTTTGCAGCACACACTTACAGAATTAATTAGTAATGCAATTAAGTTTACACAAAAAGGTGAAATTACTGTTTCAGCTAAGCTTTTAAATGATGAATTTCATTTAACAGTGAGTGACACTGGCAGTGGCTTTTCGAAGAAGATTACCAGTCTTGAATTTGACTCATTTAAACAAACCAATCACTTTCAAGGGTTGAGAACAGGCCTAACCCGGGTTCAATACGTTGTAAAAGCACTGCATGGTGAAATTACTTTTACAAATAATAAAACTCATGGTGCTTTGGTGTCTTTGTATTTACCAGTGACAATAAGTAAAGCCCTCCCAACACCTCTTAAAGTAAACAACAAGCTAACGTGCTTAGTCGTTGAAGATAACCCATTAAACACTATGTTATTAACCCGCATACTTAGCTTATTAGGTTTAAGCTATGATTGCGCAGAAAATGGTAAAGTCGCGTGTGAGATGGTGAGTGAAAATCAGTACGATATTGTTTTTATGGACTTAAACATGCCAGTAATGGATGGGTTTGAGGCTATTAAAAAAATACGTTCCGATCTTAATAAAGTAATGCCAATTATTGTTATAACAGCAAATACCTCACAAAATGATATAGAGCGAGTTTATGAATACGGAGCTAACCTCCATATTCATAAGCCAATAAGCCAGCAAGCAATTAAAGACGCATTAAATAGTATTAGCGTTGTTAGTGAAATAAATTAATTTTGCAGATTACAAGCTTGCTAAGCTCTTTTAATATGCGTTAACTTGCTGTTTTAAGGTTTATTAGGAAAAGTTAGTGCAGTCAATTACGCTTGAGCAATTTAATGGTTACTTACAAGGGCAAGGTAAAAGCCGTTACGATATATGCAACCTAGATTGGCAAGTAAACCTAGGAGAACATTGGTTACTTTTAGGTGCTAATGGAGCTGGTAAATCTGCACTGACAGCTGCGTTAATCGGTGAGGCTAAGTGCGAAAGTGGTAAGCGTATAAGTAGTAGTATTAATAAGCTTATGCTCGTGTCTTCAGATTCGCATAAACAGTTACTAGCTCAAGAATTAGAGCATGAAAAGCACTCCCTCGTTAAAGACCTTGTTTTTACAGGGCATAGTAATAATGATGAGTTATTAGCGCAGCTAATAGAGTTATTTAAATTTAGCTCATTACTAAATAGGCATTTTAGAGACCTTTCAACGGGTGAAACTCGTAAACTCCTACTTATAAAAGCACTCAGCTCCCATAGTGAGTTAGTCGTGCTTGATGAGCCATTTCATGGACTCGACGTACAATCTTGCCAGCAGCTCAATAAAATACTCATAGAACTTAGCCAAACTATTACTTTTGTTTTTGTACTAAACCGCCTAGACGAAATCCCTTCATTCATTACTCACTATGGCTATGTAAGCCAAGGTTGCTTGTTACATAGTTTAGCAAAGCCAGACAGAGAGCAATTGAGTGATTTACTAAAACTACTTCATTTAGAACATACCTCATTGGATGTGCCATCACCTGATACCGAACAAGAGAAAAAGGCATTCACCGGTAATACCTTAGTTAAATTGAGTAATGCTAAAGTTAGTTACAGTGATGTAAGCATATTCAAAAATCTCAATTGGACTATAGAAAAGCATCAGCATTGGCAGCTCAGTGGAGCGAACGGTTCAGGCAAAACATGCTTATTAAATTTAATAACAGGTGATAACCCACAGTGTTATAACAATGACATTGAAGTGTTCGGTTTTAAACGTGGGACAGGGGAGAGTATTTGGGATATAAAACAGCATATTGGTTTTATATCTAACGCGCTACATATGGATTACCGCGTAAGTATATCGGCTTTAAATACTGTTATTTCAGGATTTTACGATAGCATAGGTTTATATCAAAAACCGAGCGACGCACAAATTAATATTGCTAAGCAGTGGCTGGCATTTATTGGTTTAAGTGATAAGCAAAATACCTCATTCACCCAGCTATCGTACGGCGATCAGCGTATGTTGTTAATTGTGCGGGCTATGGTAAAACATCCAACGTTACTTATTTTAGATGAACCTTGCTTAGGCTTAGATGAAGCAAACAGGCAACGTGTACTGCTACTAATAGAGAAAATTTGTGCTGCCAATACAAGTACTGTGATTTATGTAAATCATCATGCGGCAGACAAAATTAAAGGAATAGAGAATTACTTAAAAATGGAAGACTTTCATTAAAAGCTCAGAGAAAGGTTGAGTGGGAATTCACTCAACCCATTTTTATTTTAAAGACGAGTAACGCTAAAGCCTTTATCTCGAAGTTGTTTAAGTAACCCGTGTTTTTCAGGTAAATGCAAAGCGCCTACAGCAATAAATAGCTGCTCGTTTGCTAAACGCGGTGTGAGTTGTTTAACCCAATTATTATTACGGTTAGTTAGCATTACTTGCTCGCTAATTTCACCGTAATTACTGTCATCAAAACTCATATTGTAGTAATCGGTTAGTGTGTCCATGTCACCGCTTTTCCACGCATTAACTAACTTGATAAAGTAAGTATTAATATCGGCTAGTTGCTCAAAGGTTTCTTCAATCATTTCATTGCTTAGTAGCGCCATACCATCAAACATTTGTAGTTGTTGCTCTAGGGTTTCAAGCTCGCCAATTTTAATATTATGCTCTTTAGCATAATTAAGCACTTGCTTGTCTATACCGGTTTTATCTGAATATCCTGCATTTTGAAATTCAATTTGCATCATAGTCACCATAACAGCCCAAGGCTTTAAGCCATTAAACATAGCAATATCAATCGACTTTTTAGCAAAGTAATCTTTTAGCTTGGTATAATTTTGCTTTGAAAGCTCAGTTTGCAGTGTTTTACCGTCACTTAGCATCATAAATGGCATTGAGCGCTGTTGCATTTCAAGTGGTGTAAGTTTGCTTATATCAACTTCAACAATCACTTCTTTGCTTGCGCTAATCGCATCGGTTACATTTTTAGGTAAGCCTTTCATGCTGGCATCACCAACGTGTACGGTGCCAAATAAGTAAGAGCTGACGCCATTTTTTTCTATTTTATATAAGGCAGGTGCTGCATAGCTGTTAAAGCTAAATGTTATAAGTAATGCCACAATAAAAAAGTGGCTAACACGGGTAAGAGCATTCATGGTTTGTCCTTAAAATCTCGAAGGTTAGTAGTGTAAATACTAACCTAAATTTACTTCAGAGGTAACGTTAATATAAACGTTAGCGTATTGTTTTCGGTATTACTGGCCGTAATAGTAAAGCCATTTAAGTTACATAAGCTCTGTACAATTGATAATCCTAAACCATGGCGCTGATTATTAGTTCTAGATGAATCTAGCTGATAGAGCGGGTCAAAAATAGCAATTAGCTGTTCATTACTTAGTGGTTTAGTTACTTTGTTACTAACAGAGATAGTCATGTTTGTGCTGTTATTTACGGCAGTTAATTTAATTGGCGCCTCAGGAAGTCCATAAAATAGTGCGTTATCGATTAAGTTACACAAAATGGTATTTAAACTAAATTCGTCAGCATTAAGCGTAAGTTCGCCACTTATTTCGTTATTTAAACGCGTTTTAATAGTTGGGTGCTTAAAGGTCAGCTCATCAATAATTTGATTTACTAAGTTATTTAGAATGATATTTTGTGCATTCAATTGCATAGCACTACTACTTGAGCGCTGCAATAATAAGAGGTTGCTAACAATTGTTTTCATACGCTGTGAAATATTAAGCACATCACTGGTATAGGTGTCGCTAATGCGTTTATCGTCAGGGTAGCGAATAGCCACCTCTGAGAGGCTTATTAGTTCAGCTATAGGGGTTTTAAGCTCGTGTGCAATGTCGCTTGTTAGGCGTTTTTCATTACTATAGAGTTGCTGATTAACGGTAATAAACTTATTTAGCTCGTTACGTATAGGTTCTATTTCTTCTACTTTAAAGTCGCTTTCTATTGTTTGCGCAACACCGGTAATATCGAGTAACTTAATTTGGTCGTTTAAGTTGTGTAGTGGGTGCAGGCCTTTATTTACAATACGTGTCACTAAATAGCGCACACCAAACACGCCAAGTACACAGGTTAAAATAAAGACCACATCAATAATAATCAGTACTTTATTAAGTTCGGCTGTCGGCGCTGCGATTGCAAGTGTCATGGTATTAAAAACAGCAGAGTGAGTGGGGTTTCTATCATCTTTTTGGGCTACAAAGTGACTTATAAGTGCGCGACCATCACGTCCGTTAGGAAGCTCGTAATCTATAATTTTAGATTCGTTAATCGGCATTTCTAAAAAAGGCAGGTTAGCATTTTCATAAAGCGCTAATGAGTCCGAGCGCTCAAACACATCACGGCCATGCCATAATTGGTAAAACTCCGTGGCATCGGCTGCTTCATACTCCGACATAAACTCACCAGCAAAATCAAATTCAACCACGTTGTTGTCATCTTCAACTAAGGTTTTTAAGTAGTTAGCTTTATTAGTTAAAGACTGATTAAACTGATCTTCCACCCAAGTATCAACACTTAAATCAACGGTTAAAAATATGGTGAATAAAATAACTGAGATCACGGCGCTAATATTATTAACGAGTTTACGTTTTATTGAGTGATTTTTATTTTGTTGTTGCGACATAACCAAATCCACGTTTATTTTTTATCGGGAGCTCGCCATCAAACTGTCTTACTTTTTTACGTATGGTTGAGATGTGTGCTTCAAGCGCATTTTTAGAGAGCATATCAAACTGACCTACCACCGCTTCACTTATAAGCTCAAGCCCCAATACTCGCTCTGGGGCGTTAAATAAGCATTCTATTATTTTATATTCATTACGCGTGAGCTCAATGGCATGTTGCTTGTAGTGAAGAGTTTTAAGCGAGAGATCTAATACGCAATCACCTACGGTAAGGGTATTTTGTTGATTTTGCAGTGAACCACGACGAAGTAATGCAAGGACACGAGCATGGAGTTCTTCAAACGAAAATGGCTTAGTTAAATAATCGTCAGCGCCTTTCATAAGGCCGTTAATTTTATCTTGAGGCTCACTTCGTGCCGATAAAATTAGCACACGGCTTTGGCTATTACTGCTGCGCAGTGCTTGTAAAATACTCATGCCATCAACGCTCGGTAGCATTAAATCAAGTACGAGGAGGTCGTAGTTTCCACTTAGTGCCATACTCAGCCCTTCTGAGCCATCACCAGTTTCATCTACGGTAAAACCAAGGTTGCTAAGGCCAACTTGCAAGCTGCGTCTTAATGCTTCTGAGTCTTCAATAACGAGGATTTTCATGTTTACTCGGTTTATAAAAATAGCCTTGTTACTTTAACAAGGCTTTATTATCAAGTCACTTGGTTAATGATACCAACCATTTGTGTAGGCTAAATTACCTAAGTTCGCATGGGCTAGGGCTTTTTTTACTAGTTGCTCATCGTTTTCACATGGCACAAGCTGGTTATTGCTATACGTATAGGTGGTTGCTGGTTTTTGTGGTTGTAACACCACCACTTTATTATCGTGCATGTAGGCAAAGTTTTTGTCGTATTGCATCATTGCGCGTTGTTTGTTGTCGCTAATTGGCTTTGATAAATCATGACCTATCATAGGGTGCTTACCACTTGCGCCAATTAAAGACAGTAGAGTAACAGGGATATCGAGCTGGCTGGCTAGTTGGTTATCTCGTTTATGGGTAATACCTTTTCCAAAAATAACGGCCGGAATTTTAAAGTGATCAACCGGTACTAAGTTTGAACCCGATACGCGCGAGTCGTGATCGGCAATAACTATAAATACAGTATCATCCCAGTAGCTCGATTTTTTAGCTTTTTCGATAAAGGTGCCTAGTGCGTAATCGGCATACTTGGCAGCATTATTACGGGTTTGTTTTTGTTTATCGTACAGCGTTATTTTATCGTCAGGAAAGTCATACGGGCTATGATTAGAGCTTGAAAATATAAGGCTAAAAAATGGTTTGTTTTGATTTTTAAGCTTAGTAAGTTCTATATCGGCTTGGTCGTACAAGTCTTCGTCTGATGCGCCCCACGAGCCATTAAAGTCTATTTTTTTAAAGTTATTTGTATCTACGATACTTTTAAAACCGTTGCCTAAAAAGAAGCTGCGCATGTTATCAAAATGGCTTTCGCCACCATAAATGAACTGCGTGTTGTAATTTTGCTTCGCTAAAAAATCAGCAATGGTAAAAAAGTCGCGTTGTGATTTATCAAGCTTAACAACTGCACGCGAAGGCGTTGGTGTAAACCCTGTAATTACTGCCTCAATTCCACGTACTGAACGTGTGCCCGTGGCGTATAAATTATCAAACCCCCAGCCTTGTTTATAAAGGGCGTCTATATTAGGTGTAAGCGGTAAACCGCCAAGCGTGCCTACATAACGAGCACCTAAACTTTCTTGTAAAATAATGACTAAATTTTTGGGTTTACCTGTATTACTTGCGCGATGAAACGTTTTTGTAGGGGCGGTTACATCACTAAATGTGCCTTGCGTATTTTGCATGTTACTACGCACAATACTAAGTAATTCATCGGTGGGCATTTTACCGTAATAGTCTTGGCTCGATTGCTCATTAGAAAGTTGCTTAACTGCAAACGCGACGCTATAAAGTGAGTTAAGGGTTAAGTCGTTAAGTAAGTGATCAGTAGAAAACGAGACCATGGCGGGGTTAAGTGGTCTGTGTCCTAATGAGTTGCGGGCGCCAAAAATAGTTAAGCATACTAAAATAAGCGCTAAAATTGATTGATTTAAACCTGTTAGTGATGACTTGCTTTGCCATTGATTGCTAAATATTTTACTTGCAAATTTACAGCTTAAAATAAGTGCTATAACAGCAATAAATACTTCTAACTTATAGCCTGAAAAAATCATTTTTGAGACTTCTTTAGGGTAAATTAAATATTCTATAAATAAGCGGTTTGGGCGTAAATCGTACTCGTTTATAAACGTAGGCGTAATCACTTCAAAAAAAACAAGTAAAGCAGACATCGTCACTAAATAAATTTTAATGAGGCCGCGTACTTTATTTTGCCAACCTACGCTTTGCATCAGTAAAGTAAGTAGTAATGCGGGCATAATAATGTAGCTTAGAGTGGCTATATCAACTCTTAAACCACCTATAAATATAGATAACCACGCATGCGATCCAAATACACGCTCCCCTTGCCATACACTTAATCCAAAGCGAGCAAGTGTTAAAAAGCTAAGTGCCAAAACAGCAAATACAACAAAAATCCATACAGGGCCAAGTGTATTTTGTATTTTAGGTATAAAAGTTAGCTTTATGCCCATAACACAGCCCACCAAATAAGAGCGGCAATTAGCATAGCTATAAACACGCTTGCAGAGGCTATATCTTTAGCTAGCCCCGAAAGCTCATGGTATTCACTGCCAATTCTATCAACTACAACTTCAACTGCCGTATTTACCAGCTCAGCAAACAATACAAAAAGCAGGCTAGCTATAAGCAGTAATTTATCCCTTAGTGCAATTTCTTGTAGCCACACAAACACACCGAGTAATGAAAACAGTGCTAGCTCTTGTTGAAACGCCGCTTCAAATCGACTCATCCATTTTAAGCCGTTAAAAGAATGGCTTAAGGTAAAAATAAGGCGCATTAAGCCTTGGCGTTTTATAACGGTTTTATTACTCATAGTTTTATTTCGCTTGGTGTTGTTTGGCAGTTAGCAAGTAAATCAAGTGATGCCTGATACGTTTTGCTTTTAATGCCAATTAAATTTAAAAGGGTGTGAAAAATATTGTTGTGTGAGCGTGCAGCGCGGGTGTCTAGATTAGCTAAACAGGTATTAGTAATGCGCTGATTATGCTCATCAGCCCATATATAAAGAGGAACGTGCGTTTGTGTGCTAGGTGCAAAGCTATACGGAAAACCATGTAAATAAGCACCGGCTTCGCCAAGTGATTCACCATGATCAGAGACATATAAAAACTGCTTATCTATGTTGTTTGGCAGCGCTTTTAATTGCTCAATTACCTGGGCGTTAACAAAGTCGCTGTACGCAATTGTGTTGTCGTAGGTATTAACTAATTCATCGAGTGAGCAGTTTTGAATGTCGCTTCTGTCGCACGTGGGCGTAAATTGCTTAAATTTTTCTGGGTAGCGTTTAAAGTAGGTTGGTCCGTGTGAGCCCATCATGTGTAGGACGATAACGGTATTAGCTTGGCTTAAATTAGCGAGTTTGCGCTTAAGTGGAGCAAGAAGTGCTTCATCAAAACAATATTTTCCATCGCAAAGCGCTGATGGGGTGGTTGGGATATCAATGTTAACAACACGGGTGCATACGTTTTTACAGCCGCTGTTGTTATCAACCCACAGTACGTCGCTGCCAGCTTGTTGTGCTAAGTCAACCAGGTTTTGTTGGTTGTCGGCTGCTAATCGATCAAAGTTATCTCGTGTTTGCAGTGAAAACATACACGGCACAGACACAGCAGTAGCGGTGCCACAAGACGCCACATTATTAAAATACGTCACATTATACTTTTGTGTATAAGGGTTGGTGTTGCGCTTATAACCTTGATAAGAAAAGTTTTCTGCTCGTGCGGTTTCGCCAACAACCATAACTGTTACGCTGGTGTTGTTAGGCGTAATGAGAGTGGGTGTTGCATCTATATTTTTAAATTCCATATTGGTATACAGCAGCTGATCGCGCATATATTTATAACCGCTAGAGAGATACTGAAATGGGATGAGTTCTTTTTTCAAAATGCGGTTATTGCGGCCAGTGGCTGCGTAATCGGCGTAAAAGTTTACGACCACTAAAGCAATTAGTGAGCAGCACGCTACAATAAGTTTTATACGACTAATTGCTTCTTGGTGAGGGCGGGTAAAGTGTATTTTTACTTTGCTTAATATAAAAACAGGTAGCGCACAAAACAGTAGTAGAAAGCCTATGAGCTGCGGATTTAAATAGCTCAGTGCTTCGCTTGAATCTGTTTCGAACGTGTTTTGAATCATTGAATAGTCAAACACGACGCCGTAATTTAATGAGCCGTAAAGTACGGCACTCGAAATTATCAGTAAAAGGTAGTTAATTGGTTTTAGTAACCACCTAACCGACACTATTGAAAAGAAAATAATTAAAAGGCATAACAACAGCAGTGGCACTGAAAGTAAAAATAGCCATGAAAAAGATGCAAGGGAGGTGATGGCGCTAAACGAACCTTGAATAAAAGGAATGTTTATAACTAAACAGTAATAACAGGCAATCATCACTACAAAGGCATTTGCACTACAGTGAATGTAAAACCGCTTACTACGATTTGGCTTTTTTTGTGCTGGTGTTTGGCTAGTTATGTTCATATTTAGGCTCGTTTAAAATAACAACGCCATGCTATGCAACAACACTTAAGAGTCGCTTAAGAGAACCTACGCATTACCTGAAGGTGATAAATAATTTTATTTATAAAAATATTCTCAAAAATTAATCAAACCTTAAATAAGGGATATAAGAATAGTGAATTTCTGAGATTAAAATTAGAGCATAAAAAAACCACTACTAGCTTGTATAATGAATTTTAAAACCTGATAAATTGCCTTTTAGTCTTTTTGTTAGATTAACTTTGGTGTTGACTTGAAGGGCCTAGCGCGGTACTAATATAAAAAGAGAGCGAAGGAATAACCTTCGCGATAATTGAACAAAATTTGGTATTAATTACATGCTTACAAACGCACTTAACCTAGTCCTGATTATTATCGTGGTGATTATTCCCGCGAGGGCTTCGTAGTGCTTTAAAAACTTAAGCATTAAAAAAGCCCTCCGCACTTAACCGTTCGGAGGGCTTTTTAGTTTTAAGGGTAAAATTTGTAATTGGGTTGTCACTGAGGAATGAGGGTTTATTAATGACAGGCGCAGAACTAACAATCGACTTATTGGCCAAACACGGCGTAAATGAAGTATTTGGCTACCCAGGCGGAGCTATTATGCCAATTTACGATGCGCTGTATGGCGCGCCAGTCAAACACTACCTAACTCGCCATGAGCAAGGTGCAGGGTTTGCAGCTGTTGGTTATGCTCGTAGCACACGTAAATTAGGCGTATGTTTTGCAACATCGGGCCCAGGTGCAACTAATTTAATAACCGCTCTTGCTGATGCGATGATGGACTCAGTACCATTATTGGCGATCACCGGCCAAGTGCCTACTGCAGCGATTGGTTCAGATGCGTTTCAAGAAATAGATGTACTAGGTATGTCGCTTTCGTGTACTAAGCACAGCTACATGGTAGAACGAGCTGAAGACTTAGCAGAGATATTACAAGAAGCAATTCATTTAGCGCAAAGCGGCCGCCCAGGTCCTGTACTTGTCGATATCCCAAAAGATATTCAAATGGCGCAAGTCCCTTTTAAACCTTGGCTAGCAGCTGATGAATACTTACCAGAGTTAGATTTAAAGCAAGTTGCTATTGCTAATCAATTGTTGAGTGAGGCTAAACAGCCTGTAGCGTATGTAGGTGGTGGTGTACAAGCCGCTGATGCGCAAGACGAACTAATGCAATTTTTAAATAAAACTCAGATGCCAGCTGTATCAACACTTAAAGCGCTAGGCAGTGTATTACCAGATTACGAACATTACTTAGGTATGTTGGGTATGCATGGTGGTCAAGCTGCTAATATCGCAGTGCAAGAATGTGATGTACTTGTATGTATAGGGGCACGCTTTGATGACCGCGTAACAGGCAACTTAGCTAAATTTGCAGCTAAAGCTAAAGTAATCCATTTAGATATAGATGCTGCTGAAGTTGGTAAGCGAAAACCTGCTAAGGCTTCATTAATTGCCGATTTAAAAACGTCGTTACCCGCACTTGAGTGCTTTGTAACACCTAAAGCTTGGTGTGACACAAATAAAGAAATGAATATTAAGCATGCGTGGCGTTACGACTACCCAGGTGAGAAGGTTTTTGCACCGTACTTATTAAACCAACTAAGCCAACGCATGCCAAAAACAGGGGTTGTGTGCTGCGATGTTGGTCAGCACCAAATGTGGGTAGCACAACACATGAAGTTTACTCATTCGAGTAATCATTTAAGCAGTGGTGGTGCAGGCACAATGGGCTTTGGTCTACCTGCGTCTATTGGCGCGCAAGTAGCACGCCCTGATGACTTTGTTATCACTGTATCGGGCGATGGTTCTATAATGATGAATATTCAAGAGCTGGCCACTATTCGTCGTAACAATTTACCTGTAAAAATATTAATTTTAGATAACCAGCGTTTAGGGATGGTTCGCCAATGGCAAGAACTATTTTTTGAAGGGCGTTATTCTGAAACTAATCTGTCGGATAACCCAGACTTTGTGCAATTAGCTGCTGTATTTGGTATCCCAGGGCAAACAATTACTCACGCTAACCAAGTTGATGATGCGATAACTGCATTAGTTAACAGTAAAGGTCCGTACATAGTACATGCCTGTATTGATGATAAAGAAAATGTTTGGCCGCTTGTACCACCTGGGGCTGCTAACGACGAAATGATGACGGAGAAAGCAAAATGAAACATAGCCTAACTATTGCATTAAAAAGTCAAAGTATAGCGGTAGAGCGCTTTTTACGAGTGGTGCGTCATCGTGGTTTTGACCTTACGCATTTTCAGCTCAATATGGACGATGGTTTTTATAATGTAGACATGACGGTAGATAGTGATAAACCAATTCACCTTTTAACCAGCCAGTTAAATAAGCTGGTGGATGTAAAAGAAGTCACTTTACAAAATTTACAGCAACAACAGGCTGTGTAATTACGAACTGGAAAACAATTTACGAGTAACTGAATCACTCGGTTACTCACCAATTTTAGAATGAGGAATGCCCGCTTATTCTGCGGCAAAAACTGAGGTAACTATGGCTAAATTAAGAAGTGCAACAACAACTGAAGGGCGTAAACGCGCAGGCGCTCGTGCATTATGGCGCGCAACAGGTATGACCGACACCGATTTTGGTAAGCCGATTATTGCCGTAGTTAACTCGTTTACACAATTTGTACCAGGGCATGTTCACCTTAATCAGTTAAGTGAACTTATGGCTGAAACCATTACACAAGCCGGTGGCGTCCCTAAAGAATTTAATACTATTGCGATTGATGATGGTATTGCAATGGGTCACGGCGGCATGCTTTATTCGCTGCCTTCGCGCGACTTAATTGCTGACTCGGTTGAGTATATGGTAAATGGTCATTGTGCTGATGCGATGATTTGTATTTCAAACTGCGACAAAATTACTCCAGGAATGATGCTTGCAGCACTACGCTTAAATATTCCGGTAATATTTGTATCAGGCGGTCCAATGGAAGCAGGTAAAACTAAGCTTGCTAACATCGATATTAAACTTGATTTAGTAGATGCCATGGTTAAAGGCGCTGATGAATCGGTAAGTGATGCAGATTCAGAGCAAGTAGAGCGCTCTGCGTGTCCAACATGTGGCTCGTGTTCAGGCATGTTTACTGCAAACTCAATGAACTGTTTGCTAGAAGCGATTGGTTTAGCATTGCCAGGTAACGGCACGACGCTTGCGACTCATAAAGACCGTAAACAACTTTATGTTGAAGCGGGGGCTCGTATTGTTGATTTATGTCGTGAGTATTATCAAAAAGACAATCAAGATGTATTGCCACGTGCTATTGCTAACAAAACAGCCTTTATGAATGCAATGGTTGTTGATATTGCAATGGGTGGCTCGTCAAATACGGTATTGCATTTACTTGCTGCAGCGCAAGAAGCGGGCGTTGATTTTGATATGTCGCACATTGATGCGCTCTCTCGTAAAACACCATTTTTATGTAAAGTTGCACCAGCGACACCTGAATATCACATTGAAGATGTGCACCGCGCAGGCGGCATGATGGCAATCGTACGTGAACTTGGCAAAGCAGGCTTAGTTGATATGTCAGTTAATCATGTTGCTGGGTCAACTATGGCTGAGCTCGTTAAAAAATGGGATGCAACAGATCCTACTAACGAAGCGGCGCGCAAATTTTACCGTGCTGGCCCTGCGGGCATTCGTACCACTAAAGCAATGAGCCAAGAGTGTCGTTGGGACGAGGGTGATAACGACCGTGTTAATGGGTGTATCCGAAGTGTCGAACACGCTTTTCGTCAAGATGGTGGCTTAGCTGTACTTTCGGGTAATTTAGCAGTTGATGGCTGTATTGTTAAAAGCGCTGGCGTTGTTGATGAAATGCTACATTTTGAAGGTACTGCAGTCGTGTACGAATCACAAGATGATTCTGTAGAAGGTATTTTAAACGATGAAGTAAAAGCCGGCGATATCGTGGTTATTCGTTACGAAGGCCCTAGAGGCGGCCCAGGTATGCAAGAAATGCTATACCCAACTAGCTACTTGAAATCAAAAGGCCTAGCTGAAAAATGTGCACTTATTACTGATGGTCGCTTTTCGGGTGGTACTTCAGGTTTATCAATTGGTCATGTGTCGCCAGAGGCGGCAAGTGGTGGTGCAATTGCTTATGTTGAAAATGGCGACAAAATCATTATTGATATCGCAACTCGTGAAATCACATTAGCGTTAAGTGATGAAGAGCTTGAAGCACGTAAACAAAAACAATTAGCACGCGGAAAACTGGCGTACAAACCAGTTGATCGTGAGCGCTATGTATCGTCTGCTTTAAAGGCTTATGCATTACTTGCAACAAGTGCTGATAAAGGCGCAGTGCGTGACTTAGCTAAATTGGAGGCGCTTAGTTAATTATGGTCTCTCAAGAGCTCGATTATTTTCGCGCTATTATTCAAGCAAACATGGAGCCTTTGGCTAAAGTTACCGAGGTCAGCGAAATGGCTGAGCTTGGTGCTAAATTAGGTAACCATGTTTGGTTAAAGCGTGAAGACCAACAGCCCGTGTATTCATTTAAATTACGCGGTGCGTATAACAAATTAAATAAATTACCTAAAGGCTCAGTGGTTATAACTGCTTCAGCGGGTAATCATGCTCAAGGCGTTGCACTAAGTGCTTCTCACTTAGGGCATCAAGCCACAATTGTAATGCCAGTAACAACGCCTGAAATAAAAGTAAGTGCGGTACGTGCGCTTGGCGGTGAAGTTGTGCTACATGGGCATCATTTTGATGCCGCAAAAGCACATGCGCTTGAGCTTACAGAGCAACGAAACGGTATATTTGTTCCACCATTTGATGACCCAGACGTCATTGTTGGTCAAGGTACTGTAGCACGTGAGCTTATGCAGCAATTAAACGAGCTTGATGCGGTGTTTATTCCTGTTGGCGGCGGCGGTTTACTTGCTGGGATGGCGGTTTATATTAAATCGCTGCGTCCAGATATAAAAGTAATTGGTGTAGAAGCCGACGAAAGTGCATGTTTACAAGCGGCACTTAAAGCAGGCAAACCGGTAGAGCTTGAACGCGTTGGTAGTTTTGCTGATGGCGTAGCGGTTAAAATTATTGGCACTGAAACATTTCGCTTAGCGCAAAAGTTTTGTGATGAAGTTATAACCGTTACCAGCGACGAAATATGTGCTGCTATGCAGGATATTTTTGTATCTACCCGTGCAATAGCAGAACCTTCAGGTGCACTTGCAACGGCAGGGCTTAAAAAGTGGAGCCAGCAGTCTGGTTTAAAAGGGTTACATTTAGCGGCTGTTTTATCCGGTGCTAATTTAAACTTTGATCGCCTGCGTTATGTTGCAGAGCGCACTGCGCTGGGTGAAAAAAACGAAGCGTTATTAGCGGTTACTATTAAAGAAGAAAAAGGCAGCTTTAAACAGTTTTGTGCTTCTTTAGGTGGTCGTGCTATTACTGAGTTTAACTACCGTTATGCAGGACCTGGTGAAGCACAAATATTTGTAGGTATTGCCCTGCGCCAAGGCGAGCAAGAGCTTAATGAGCTAAAGCAAGACTTAACAAATAATGACTACCAATTTTGCGATCTGTCGGATAACGAACTCGCTAAATTACATGTGCGCTATATGGTTGGCGGAAAAGCACCCGAGCAATTACATGAGCGCTTACTTCGCTTTGAATTTCCAGAGTATCCAGGTGCGCTTGCACGCTTTTTAGATACTTTAGGTAGTAATTGGAACATTACCTTATTTCATTATCGTAATCACGGTGGTTCAATGGGGAATGTACTGGCAGGTTTTGCTATTGAGCCGAGTCAGTATGAGGTGTTTAACGAGCACTTAAACCGTTTAGGTTATAGTGTACAAGATGAAACACAAAATCCGTGCTTTAGCCAATTCTTAACATCAAAGCCCCAAGCAGAAAAAGCCGAAAAACTCGCCTCAGTATAATCCTCCTTTAAAGGCAGGCATCTAACTAGAGTGCTTGCTTTATTACACGTTTTACATATAGTTACAGGTAATCGTCATACTTTTTGAGGACACCTAGTTGCTATTTAAAGGATTAATCATTGGATTGTGCTTTTTTTGTAGCCATATCGCGGCGCAAGAATCAGTCACATTACAGCTAAAATGGACACATCAGTTTCAGTTTGCTGGCTACTATATAGCAAAGCAAAAAGGCTTTTATAATGAAGCGGGCCTTGATGTAACCATTAAACAAGCTAATCCAATGAAACCTGATACCTTTGCTCCTGTCGCCAGTGGCGAAGCACAATTTGGTGTAGGGCACTCTGGTATTTTACAGCAACGTATAAATGGCCAGCCTCTTGTTGCTATGGCTGCCTTATTGCAATTTTCACCTTACTGCTGGATGGTTAAAGACACGTCTGATATTTTTCATCCACGTGACTTTGTTAATAAACGTATCACTGCGGTAAGCAAAAATGATGGCACTGAACTACTTATTATGCTTAAACGCAGTGGCGTTGATGTGGATAAACTCAAAGTTTACGATGGCGAAAATCCAGGCCAGGCTTGGATTGAAAACAAGCTAGATGCTATGCAAGTGTATGTTACTACAGAGCCTTATTATATGACTCAACAAGGCGTAGCTCATCGACTTGTTTGCCCACAGCGTTATGGTATGGACGTATATAGCGACATTTTATTTACCAGCGAAAACATGCTGAAGAAAAATCCTCAAACGGTCGAAAAATTCTACCAAGCGAGCCTAAAAGGGTGGCGTTATGCAATGATGAACATGGATGAAGCCATTGCAGTCACTCAGCAAAACTATGCACCGGGTAAAAGCTTTTATCAGCTCGCCTTTGAGGCTGAAGTACTAAAAAGTTATATAACCCCACCCACCACCAGTTTAGGGCATATGTCGATAGCAAAGTGGCGCTTAATTGCGGACTTATATGGCATACAGCAAAACGAATTTGACGAAGTAAAATCTCACTTTATTTATAAATACCAAGAACCTGAAAAGATGCAGTTATCGTGGATGCTCATGGCAGCTATTTTGGTAAGTATTATTTCAATACCTTTGTATTTACGGCTGATTTTTAGTAAAAATTAACTGCTTAGGTAATTCACGAAACTGATATAATTAATCGTCTTTTTTATTTTTTAAGCTGTTATGACTTTAGCTGAGCAATTTTTAGCACTTGATTCACTTTTAATGCGTCATCGTCAGTATTGGCAGTGCACTGCATTTGATTTTGACACTATACCTTGGCCAGAGCTACAAGGCATACTTAGCGAACTAACTGATGATCAGGTAAGCGTTCTTGATAACGATCAAAACCAGCTATACCAATTTTTTAGCCAACATATAAGCCAACTTGATGAACTTGCAAAGTTATGCGAGTTACCTAACTCAGCCTACTCTCAAGCTGATTATCCATTTTGGATAAGTAACGGCATTAAAGGTCGTAAGTTTGCACAGTTACAAGATTTTGTATCTGCACTACCTAATACCAAGCAACCTGTTTTAGAGTGGTGTGCGGGTAAAGGGCACTTAGGTCGAATGCTTGCGTTTAATGGCGCAAGTAATGTGCATAGTATTGAACTGCAACAAAGCTTATGTGAGCAAGGACAAAAAAGTGCACAGCAACAAGGCTTAGCAATGCACTTTAGCCAAGCCGATGTATTAAAAGACGATATCACTCAATTTTTTAATACAGATATGCATGCTGTAGCACTTCACGCATGCGGTGGCTTACACCAAGCATTTATGCGCCAAGCAAGTTTAGCGAAAGTACAGCAAATTAGCTTTTCACCTTGTTGCTACCATTTATTCACGGCTAATGAGTACCGTGCAATGAGTGAGGATGCAAATAAAAGTGAGCTTAATCTAACGCATCGTGATTTAAAGCTCGCATTACAAGAAACTGTGACAGCGCCTTCTCGTCTGGAAAAAGTACGTAAAACAGAGCTTGAGTGGCGACTTGGTTTTGATGCACTAAGAAAGTCGATCACTGGCGAGCAATATTACGTAAGCGTACCTTCGGTCAACAAAGCTATATTCTCAGATTCGTTTAAATCGTTTTGTGCATGGGCTGCAGATAAAAAGGCAATGAAACTACCTCAAGGTACTGATTATATTAAATATTTAGAAGTTGGGGGGGCTCGGAAAAAAATCACTGACCGAGTTGAACTGGTTCGACATGTGTTCAGAAGGGCAATTGAAGTTTGGCTTGTGCTCGATCGTGCTTTATATTTGCAACAGCAAGGTTATCAAGTAAGCGTTAAAACGTTTTGTGAAAAGCAGTTAACGCCTCGTAATATTTTGATTCTTGCTAATGTCCATTAAATTTCCGTCCTCGACTTAATAAGAGATGCAATGAGAAAGTTAAAAAATTTATTCGATAACAACAAACGTTGGGCTGCTCGTACAAGTGAAGCAGACCCTGAGTTTTTTAAAATTTTATCTATGCAACAAAATCCAGAGTATTTATGGATTGGTTGTTCAGACTCTCGTGTACCTGCAAATCAAATAGTTGATTTATTACCAGGCGAATTATTTGTACATCGTAACGTTGCTAACGTGGTTGTACACACTGACCATAACTGCTTATCGGTTATGCAGTACGCTGTAGAGGTTTTAAAAGTAAAACATATAATGGTAGTCGGTCACTATGGTTGTGGTGGCGTACAAGCCGTTTTAAACAATGCTAAATTTGGCTTTATTGATAATTGGCTACGCCATGTAGGAGATGTAAAAGAAAAGCATCTTGAACAACTTGACGCAATGCCAGAAAGCGAACGCTTAAGCCGCCTTATTGAGCTAAATGTAATTGAGCAAGTACGTAATGTGTGTCGTACTAACATTGTGCAAGATGCCTGGGAGCGCGGCCAAGAACTAAGCGTTCATGGTTGGGTTTATGGTTTAGAAAACGGCCATCTTCATGATTTAGAATCTGTAGTAACGTGCGCGAGTGAAGAAACGCAAAGCTACAAAAAAGCAGTGCAACACGTATTTAAAAAAGTGGGTGAAAATAAATAAATCCATGACTAAAACGGCGGTGTTGATAGGTGCTACAGGCTTGGTCGGTAATGAGTTGCTCCATAAGTTACTTAATAGCGATCGTTATACAAAAGTAGTTACGTTAAGCCGTCGAGTTCTGCCTGTCACACATGCAAAGCTAGTTAATCACGTTATTGATTTTGAAAAATTAACTCAATATGTTGAGCTTTTTAAAGGTGATGTATTGTTTTCGTGTTTGGGCACAACCCGTAAACGAGCGGGCTCGATACACGCTCAGCGTAAAGTAGATTTTGATTATCAGTTTATAGCGGCGCAGTTAGCGGCATGTAATGGCGTTACGCATTATTGCTTAGTGTCATCAAGCGGGGCGAATACGCACAGTAATAGTGCTTATTTGAAAATGAAGGGAGAGCTTGAGCAACATATTAAAGCACTCCCTTTTGATAAAATAAGTATTTTACAGCCATCTTTATTATTAGGTGATCGTGAGCAATTTAGAGTGGCAGAAAAGATAGGCAGTATTATTTTTCCTGTTATTACACGATTTGCGTTTTTAAAGCGTTATAAACCAATAACTGGCGAACAAGTTGCGCAAAAAATGCTGAGTGTGAGTTTAGCTCAGCAGGCTAAGTTGTCTTATTATGTACTTGATGAGCTATTTGAATAAACTGAGTAAAACGCAAAAGGCAGCCTAAGCTGCCTTTTTTGTACATTAAATTAATACCAATTTTATTAAAAAATGATCATTTTAGCGTATTAAATAACTCACTAACTACGTTAAAAATTATTTATATAGAACAACTATGTACGATAATTTTAGCCTTGTTATTGAGCTATTTTCTTATCGCTATAATAGAACACTAATTTAATGCAATTGGTATAATTATTCAGCGTCAGTTTTAGCGCTAAGTTGTTGCTCAAGCAATGAAACTTTAGCTTCAAGTTCGGTTAACTTTTCGCGAGTACGAATAAGTACTTGGCTTTGCACATCAAATTCTTCACGGCTCACAAAGTCCATCTCAGCAAGCTTGTTTTGTAGAACTTGCTTTGTTTTACCTTCGAGTGTGTCTGCTAGGTTTTTTACGCCTTGTGGCATATTGCTAGTAATTTGCTTAGCAATTTCTTCAAGTTTTGCTGGGTTGATCATATTTGTCCCTTCGGCATTGCCTAAATGATAATAACTAATATTACCTTATACCCGCGGTATTTAACACATGATCATCTTTACCTTAATTAATTAAGGCAATTGCTATGCTCGCTGTAATGGTTACGTTAAAATTGCGAGTCTTTTAAATTTCTTTGGTCGTTATGAAACTCAATCCTAAACAAGATGAAGCCGTAAAATATATTAGTGGTCCCTGCTTAGTACTCGCGGGCGCAGGCTCTGGTAAAACCCGTGTTATTACGAATAAAATCGCTTATTTAGTGAAAAAATGTGAGTACAAAGCGCGAAATATAGCCGCTGTTACTTTTACCAATAAAGCAGCCAAAGAAATGCGTGAGCGAGTACTGCAAACACTCGGTAAGCAAGACGCTAAAGGTTTATGGGTATCAACGTTTCACACACTCGGTTTAGAAATAATAAAAAAAGAATTGAGTACATTAGGGTTTAAACCCGGCTTTTCGTTATTTGATGATCAAGATACCAATCAGCTTCTTAGTGAACTCACCGAAGATGAGCTCAAAAAAGACAAGGACTTACTCAAACTACTTAAAATGGAAATTGGTAGTTGGAAAAACGAATTAGTACTGCCAGAGCAAGCAATACGCGAAGCGCGTGATCCGCAAAAAGCATTGTTCGCGCAGTTATATGGGCGCTATCAAAACCAGCTGCGTGCTTATAATGCACTGGATTTTGATGATTTAATTATGATCCCTACTTTGTTACTTACTAATAACGCCACATCTCGTGAGCGCTGGCAGCAACGCTTTAAATACTTGCTGGTGGATGAGTATCAAGATACCAACACAAGCCAATATCAACTTGTTAAATTGCTAGTAGGCGAGCGTGCCCGTTTTACTGTGGTAGGTGATGACGATCAATCAATTTACTCATGGCGTGGTGCTCGCCCGCAAAACTTAGTGTTATTAGGTAAAGACTACCCAGGGCTTAGACTTATAAAGCTTGAACAAAACTATCGAAGTGCAGGGCGAATACTAAAAGCGGCTAACATTTTAATTGCCAATAACCCACATGATATAGAGAAAAAGTTATTTAGTGAACTAGGTTACGGTGAGCCGATTAAAGTAATAGGGTGCCGCGATGAAGAGCATGAATCTGAGCGTGTGGTTGCTGAAATAATTTCACATAAGTTTATGAAGCGAACCAGCTATAAAGATTACGCGATTTTATATCGTGGTAATCATCAAGCACGTGGCTTTGAAAAATCACTAATGAGTAACCGTATCCCTTATAAAATTAGTGGCGGTATGTCGTTTTTCGCTCGCTCAGAAATTAAAGATATTATGGCGTATTTACGTTTGCTAGTTAATCAAGATGATGACAATGCATTTTTACGTATCGTAAATACACCGCGACGCGAAATAGGCACGGTTACCCTTGAAAAGCTTGGTACGCTTGCTAATGAAAAGCACGCGAGCTTGTTTGCTACCTGTTTTGATAACGATTTAGGCTACAGACTAAAAGGGCGTGGCTTTAATGCGCTTGCTGGGTTTGCACGCTGGGTTGTTGAGCTATCTGATAACGCAGTACGCGGTGATACGCTCGAAGCTGTTAAAGACTTAGTGCGTAATATTAATTACGAGGCATATTTGTACGAGTCGTCACCGAGTGCAAAAGCGGCTGAAATGCGTATGAAAAACGTATCAGAGCTGTATCGTTGGATAACAGATATGTTGACCGGTGATGCCGACAACGAACCAATGACATTAGCCGAGGTTGTTAGCAAGCTAACCCTTCGCGATATGCTTGAGCGTAACGAAGAAGAAGATGAAACCGATGCAGTGCACTTATCAACACTACATGCATCAAAGGGCTTAGAGTACCCGTACGTATTTATGGTGGGTATGGAAGAGGGTTTACTTCCGCATCAGGTAAGTATTGATGAGGACAACGTAGATGAAGAACGTCGCTTAGCTTATGTTGGTATTACTCGCGCACAGCAGGAGTTAACACTTACTTATGCAAAGATACGTCGTCAATTTGGTGAAACCTCGCAAACTGAATTAAGCCGATTTGTACAAGAGTTACCGCAGGACGATCTTGCGTTCGAAAACAAAAAGGCGCCAAATACCCAAGCAGAGCGCATGGAAAAAGGCCAAGCAAGAGTCGCTAACTTACGAGCGATGTTTAAAAAGCCTGAGTAATACCTCAGGCTAACTTTATAAAGACTGGGTTGCTTGCACTTCAGGTAACTCAGAGCATACTAAAGCGTGTTGTTTACCTACAAAAAATGCCAAACCGTGTTTATCTAATAAAGCTCTAAAATTAAGTATTGATGGGCCTTTAGCAATGACCTTCATTGCTTTGAGCTTTGTAATTGCAAGCACGCCCTGTAGCTGAAAATCGTAACTTTCTTGTTGTAAAACACGTTTACTAAAGGTCGAGCTAAGTAGTAAATAATCAAAATTAATATCGGTTAGTAAATTAAGTTCGCACCTGTCTTTAGCAAAATTGTTTAAACCAATTGAATAACCAAGTTGTGATAGCGTTTTGAGGTTTTTTATTTGCGTTGCACATGCGTGGCGAATTTCTTGTTCATCAAATAATAAACAGAGTTGGCTTTGTCCTTGTTGTTTATTTAGCGTATCTGTAAATAAAACAAATTCGTGTTCCTCAAGTAGCAAACCAGAGCAAGGAATCAATGCCATAGCTACATTTGCAGTAATTGCTTGTGCATAGGCGCGTTGTAATAGTTGTAACTCTACTTGCAGATGCTGCTCTTTATCTGATGCAAACTTTTTCAAAATATCAAAGCTAGTAAAGCCAAGTATTGGGTGTTCACCAAATGCTTCAAATAAAGATTCAGACTGTTGTTGCTCATCAAGCGTAATTATTTCTGAGCTTCTAAAACTCATAGGTAATATATCAAGGTGATGTTGTGCTTTTAGGGTCTGCGCAGGTATTGATTGCGTTAATAGCGGATGAAATAACTCGTAACGATTTTTTCCTGAGTTTTTGGCGTGATACATGGCGGCATCGGCATCACGAATAATTTCATCTGTATGCGTATAGCTTTTCTTTGAGTAGGTTATCCCTATACTTGCGCCACTTTGTAAAGACTCACCTTTGAGATAAAAGGGTTTTTTCATTAAATCTATAATACGATTTGCAACATCTTCTGCTTGTTGAGGCTCAGTTAAATGGGTTAATAAAATAACAAATTCATCCCCGCCTAAGCGTGCTAGTAAATCATGCTCGCGTATACATTGGGAAAATAACTCACTTACGTTAATTAAAAATTGATCGCCGGCATGGTGGCCAAGCTGATCGTTAATATCTTTAAATTTATCTAAATCAATAAACAAAACAGCAAAGTGATGTTCAGGAAAACGTTGATAATGTTGTAGCGTTTTTTCGAGCTGAGTTAAAAATAGACTGCGATTAGGTAAGCTCGTAAGCGAATCGTGATGTGCATCATGATAAAGCTGCTGCTCTATTTTTTTTCGCTCATCTATTTGCATCTGTAAGTGCAGATTAGTTTGACGCAATTCTTTGGTTTTTTCGTTTACTCTAAATTCGAGTTCTTGATGGCTTTTTGCAATAGCTTGATTGACCAGCTTTGTTTGTAAAACAGCTGCAATTTGATGTGATACAAAGGTAATTAACTCGCAATCATCTCGGCTGAAAATATGTTTGTTATCGTAGGCTTGGCAAACAATAAGGCCGATAACACCTTGAGCTGTTTTAAGTGGAGCGCCTAACCAGCTAGTGGCCATTTGCTCTTTTGGTACAGGTGCTGAACGTTGTACCACACCGCTTTCTATTAATTCTTTTGCTCTACATGGGTGTATTAGTTGTGTTTCTTCGGTGCTTATTACCAGTTCGCTATAACCTTTAGCAAAGCGTCTTGGCTGTGTATTTTCTTTAAATTCATCTACACAATATGGAAAACTAATCCACCCTGTTTCTTTATCATAAAGTGCAATATATAAGTTTTCTGCGTAGGTAATTGTTTTTATTATTTCGTGTATTTTAAAATAAGCGTCATCAAGGTTTTTAGCTTGTGTTGCTATCTCAGATATTTTAAATAGAATTTGCTGGCGTTGAAGTGCGTGTTTACGCTGCTCTATTTCAAGGTTTAGTGCCTCGTTACTTTGAGTGAGTGCGCGGGTGCGAATTTTAACTTCTGACTCAAGGAGTTCTCGTTTTTTTACACGCTCTATTGCTGTTGCCAAATAAAGCGACATAAACTCGAGTAATTGTATTTGCTGTGAGCTATAGCCTTGTTTTGTATCGTAACTTTGAGCTGCTAATACACCGATAATATTGTGTTCTTGGTAAACAGGTACGCCTACCCAGTGTTCGGCAGGAGTGCCTAATGCTTTAAATAAACCTTCTGCTGCAGCATCTTGCATTTGCTGCTTGGTAAAACATGTGGTTTTACCCTGTTTAAATACATAACCCGTGGCGCCTTCATCAAAGCTATTTGATTGGTTAAGGGCGACGGCAATACCATCTTTTTCATCTGAAAAGTAAGAAAGTTCTAGTGATTGACTGTATTGATTTAGCAGCACCACATAAAAACTTTTACTCGGTACGTACTTTTGTAAAATGTCATGGATGGCGGGGTATAGCAGGGTTAGCTCGGCCACAGTACTTGCCTGCTCTGATAATTGGATCAGGGCATTTTGTAAGTGATGTGATTGTTTGTATTTTTCGAGAAGCGCTCTAAGGCGTTTATTTTGATACGCCAATTTACTCGATACTGATAGTTTATCTTCCAATGATCTAACCGGCTATCTTTATTGTATAGTTATTAGCCTTATACTTTCACTTTTAGTGCTTATCGTCAAGTTGATATTCCTACTAAAGCAGTAGCTAGATACACTATTTTAGGCATTAAAAAAGGCTTACAGAAGTAAACCTTTTTTGTATATTTCAATCGAGCTTATTTCGATGTCATAAAGTCGATAGCAGCACTAATCTCATCATCAGAACAATCCATACACGTGCCTTTTGGAGGCATAGCATTAAAGCCATTTAGCGCATGCTCAAGTAAAGTATCTTTACCTTTAGCAATACGTGGAGCCCAATCGTCAGCCGATTTAGGCGCGCCTAGTGCACCAGTGCCGTGACATGCAAAACATGCACCTTGATATACTTGCTCACCAGAACGTGGACCTGTAGGCGCCGCTGCAACTGCAGCTTTATCGCCTTCAAGGTATACAGCACCAACCGGCGCGAGACGTGCTTTAATTGCATCTTCAGTCATAGAGTTATCATATGGCTGTGCGTATGCAGTGGTTGCTAGCAATAATAATGCTGCAGCTGTTAATTTTTTCATTTTGCCTTGCTCACTTCGATTTGAACGTGATCAATCACGATTAAAGATGACGGAAATTAAACCGATTATAACTCTCTGAGCCAATTTATAAAATGCTAAGAGCCGTTTTTATTAATAAAACTGACTACTTTTTGCGTTAACGCAATAAAATTTAATTATTTACTGTTTTTTGTTAAGCAATTTAATAAGCGCAATCAGTCATTCAATTAACTTTTTAGATCCTAAGATCAAAATCAATTTATTGATAATACGCTACTAACTAGTTTTGCGATCCCTGCGTCGGCTTCAAGAATCGATTCTGCCAACATGTAAGCAGGGGTGGTAACTAGCTTATTTGGTTCATCGATAACTACACCGTCAACCACACAATCTATATGTTTAGCGCCTAATGTGCTTAGCGCTTGTGCTGTCTCTACATCGTTACCAATAGTAAGTGCGGCGTTATCATAAATAAATGGGATCAATGCGGGTGCAATACACATATAACCTGCAGGCTTATTTGCTTTTGCAAATGATTTACAAGCATTAAGGACGTCCTGATTGATATTTGCTTTTGCGCCTTTAATTGCAAAATCGCATAAGTTTTTTGCAGCACCGAAACCGCCAGGTACAATTAATGCGTCAAACTGAGTCACGTCTAGTTCAATCAGCGATTTAATGTCACCTCGTGCAATGCGAGCAGCTTCTGTTAATACATTGCGTTTATCAGGCATTACTTCACCTGTTAAATGGTTAATGGTATGAAGTTGCTCAATATCTGGTGCAAAACACTGATACGTTGCGCCATTTTTGGCTATATGTAATAAAGTTAAAATTGCTTCATTAATTTCACTACCATCGTACACACCAGACCCTGCTAATATTACTGCTACGTTTTTCATGCTTTTGTGCCCCTAAAGTCTTTTTTATAAGTCGATCGGATGAAGTTTAACATGCTCAAAATTTCTCGCGAAAATAAATTTTTAGTACAAAAATCATTCGCAGTGCAAGTCGTTTTGCGGTTTATGCCATTTGCGATCACTTTGCCTTTAAAAAAATTATAAAGGATCGCTATGATCTTCGATCCATTGTGCTAGAATACTCCTCCGGTTATTTAAATGGACGCGAATAATCAAAGTGAATAACAACAGAAGCAGTCGTTAGAAAACCTTTTTCCACATTGGTTTAAAATAATAAAAAAAGAACCTCGTATTATCTTTTTTAAATTAAAACATACAGTTAAAGTATTTTCTAGGCATTTTATAATGCTTTGGAAGAATAGCTCGTGGCTGTTATCTACACACTTATCCACAGCTTGCTCTAGTTTTAATAACACGATAAACAGCAATTCACAGTCGTTTTATTTACTACCTTATGGCATGCTTATAATTACCTTAATTTTTTGCATTTAGGATCCAAATTCACCATGGCTCAGATCCCCGAAAACCCACTTATTTTAGTTGATGGCTCGTCATATTTATTTCGTGCTTATCATTCTCCGCCGCATTTAACTAATTCTAAAGGTGAGGCTACGGGCGCTATTTATGGCGTGATCAACATGCTTAAAAGCTTGATCAGACAATATGATCCCTCACACATGGTGGTTATATTTGACGCTAAAGGCAAAACGTTCCGTAACGATATGTATAGCGAATATAAGGCAAATCGCCCGCCGATGCCGGATGACTTACGTACGCAAATAGCACCAATACATAGCATTATTAAAGCGATGGGTTTTCCGCTAATTAGTATCGAAGGCGTTGAAGCTGATGATGTTATTGGCACATTTGCACGCATTGCAACTGAGCAAAAACGGCATGTCCTTGTCTCCACTGGCGATAAAGATATGGCGCAACTTGTAAATGAACACGTTACATTAATAAACACGATGACCGACAGTATTTCAGACCCTGTTACCGTAGTTGAAAAGTTTGGTGTAGGCCCCGAACTTATTATCGATTACTTGGCACTAATGGGCGATAAGGTCGATAATATCCCAGGTGTTGAAGGTTGTGGTCCAAAAACGGCCGTTAAGTGGTTAGAGAAATATGGCTCGTTGCAAGGTGTAATGGATCACGCAAGTGAGATTAAGGGTAAAATAGGTGAAAAGTTAGCTGCAGCTCTCGATCATCTGCCTTTAAGCTACGAGCTTGCAACAATTAAGTGCGATGTTGAAGTTGAATCTGATCTTGATACGTTCAAATTACAAGAGCCAAATAAAGACGAATTAATTGCACTATATGGTGAGTGCGAATTTCGTCGTTGGTTAGCTGAGTTACTAGATAACCCCAAAGATGCAGAAACACATTTAGCTGTACCTACCGAAGCCACTGAATTACCAAAAGTAGAAGATGCTCATTACGAAACTATTTTAACGCAAGCGCAATTTGATACGTTAATAGAGCAATTAAATAGTGCCGAGTTATTTGCATTTGATACAGAAACTACCAGCCTTGATTATATGAAAGCGCAATTAGTGGGTATGAGTTTTGCCGTAAAAGCGGGTGAAGCTGTGTATTTACCTCTAGCGCATGACTACCCGGGTGCGCCTGAGCAATTAAGTCTGGAATTTGTAATGCAAAAGCTAGGTCCAATTTTGGCCGATGAAAACAAAGCTAAAGTAGGGCAAAACCTTAAATACGACAAAAGTGTATTAGCGAATGCAGGTTTTGCGCTAAACGGTATTAAGTTTGACACCATGCTTGAGTCATACGTATTTAATAGTGTGGGTACACGCCACGATATGGACTCGCTAGCACTTAAATATCTAGGTCATAAAAATATTAGCTTTGAAGATATTGCTGGCAAAGGTAAAAAGCAACTTACCTTCAACCAAATTGAACTTGAAAAAGCTGCGCCTTACGCTGCAGAAGATGCCGATATTACTTTGCGCCTACATGAAGTGCTTTGGCCAAAAATAGCGGCTGATGAAAAGCTAAAATCTGTATTCGAAGATATAGAAATGCCACTTGTTAGTGTGATTTCTGATATTGAACGAACCGGCGTTGCAATAGATAGCAATATGCTTGCAGCACACAGTATGCGTTTAGGCGAGCGTTTAATTGAGCTTGAAAAAGAAGCATTTGAAATAGCAGGCGAACCATTTAATTTAAGCTCTCCTAAGCAACTACAAGTACTGTTGTTTGAAAAGCTTGGGCTGCCTATTATCAAAAAAACACCTAAAGGTGCACCTTCTACCGCAGAAGAAGTATTGCAAGAGCTTGCTCATGATTATCCACTACCTAAAGTAATTATAGAGCATCGTGGTTTATCAAAGCTTAAATCAACTTATACCGATAAATTACCATTAATGGTGAATGAGAAAACCCAGCGTGTACATACGTCTTATCATCAGGCAATTACAGCAACGGGGCGCTTGAGTTCAACCGATCCTAATTTACAAAATATTCCTATTCGTTCAGAAGAAGGGCGTCGAATTCGTGAAGCGTTTATAGCTGCAGATGGTTATAAAATTGTCGCTGCCGATTACAGCCAAATTGAGCTGCGTATTATGGCGCACCTTTCACAAGACAAAGGTCTATTAAATGCATTTGCTAACGGCTTAGATGTACACAGTGCAACTGCCGCTGAAGTATTTGGTGTCGAGCTTGATGATGTAACTACCGATATGCGCCGCAAGGCGAAAGCAGTAAACTTTGGCTTAATTTACGGTATGTCTGCATTTGGTTTAGCACGTCAACTAGATGTGCCGCGCCACGAAGCGCAGCATTACATAGATAAGTACTTTGAGCGTTTTCCAGGTGTATTAGAGTACATGGAAACAACACGTGAAAAAGCGGCTGAAAATGGCTATGTTGAAACAATATTTGGTCGCCGCCTACATTTGCCAGAAATAAACGCACGTAATGGGGCGCGCAGAAAAGGAGCCGAACGTGCTGCTATTAATGCGCCAATGCAAGGTACTGCTGCTGATATTATTAAAAAGGCAATGCTGAGCGTTAACCGCTGGGTACACGAACAAGCGCCAAATACGATTAAGTTACTTATGCAAGTACACGATGAATTGGTATTTGAAATTAAAACAGACTGCGCACCTGAATATACAAAACATATTTGTGAGCTGATGTCGCAAGCTGCAGCGCTTGATGTGCCGCTTATTGTTGAAGCCGACGAAGGTGACAACTGGGAACAAGCCCATTAATGCAATTTGAGCATTTTAATTAAAGCGCTTTTGGCGCTTTTTTTATGCTTAATAAAAATGGCGAATAACAGCTATTTAATTAGCTATATGCAAGCTTTAGTTAAAATAAGGTTAATTTAAGCAACTATTTGTATTAAATAGTTATATGTTCGTCAATTCGAGCTATTTTACAGGAATATGATTGTATTTTAATGCGTGCTTTTGTTAAAGTCCCGCCTGTCCTATCCTGTAGGACATCCTGTTGATGATGCATCTGAAAGGGTGCAACAAATTGATAGCTTCTCCCCAGTTTGCTATACCGGCCTACCAACTTGTTTGGTGGGCCGTTTTTTGTTTTATGCCTAAAAATCCTATCTAATTAATTCTTTTTTGCGCTATACCAATTGTATTGTTCATTCGTCACTTCGAGGTGGTTTGGGTACATCGCAGGTGATACCATCGAAGTGCTATCATTTTTATTCTTTTCATTTTATTACTAAGGAGTGCGTTATGTTTAAAGCATTAGCTATTGCAGGTTTTTCTTTATCAAGTTTAGTTATTTCTAATGTTGCTCAGGCCAATTGGCAGCTAGTGAATGATAAAAGCCAACTAAGCTTTGTTTCAATTAAAAAAGATTCGATTGCTGAAGCTCACCATTTTACTAACCTTGAAGGTATGCTTTCTGATAAAGGTGAGTTTAGCGTTAATGTTGATTTAACATCAGCCGAAACTCTAATCCCTATTCGTAATGAGCGTTTAGCTACATTTTTATTCGAAGCGGCTAAATTCCCTAATGCTGTTTTAACTGCAAATTTAGCTAAAGAGCTAAGTAATATCAAAAAGCCTGGTCAATATGTATTGAAGGGTATTAAAGCTGAGCTTGATTTTCATGGTAATAAAAAACCATTGGCAATTGATGTACTCGTTAACAGCACGCAAAGTGGTGATTTAACGGTATCATCATTAACACCTATTATTATTAATAGTGATGATTTTGGTGTAACCGAAGGCGTTAAAAAGCTGCAAGAGCTAGCGGGTTTACCTTCAATTGCAACAGCAGTACCTGTTACATTTGCAATAACACTTAAAAAACAGTGATTTCTTTAAGTGAGCTTAGCAAGCGATTAAGCGAGCCAAGCAAACCTTTTGATAGTTGGCAGCCTAACCATTGTGGGGAGCTGCCAATTGTTATTAATAATGAAGGGAAATGGTTTTACGATGGCAGCGAAATAACACGCCCAGCCATGGTGAAGCTGTTTGCTTCTGTATTGTGTAAAGAAGACGAGCAATTTTATTTAAAAACCCCTGTCGAAAAAATAACAATAACGGTTGAAGATGCGCCGTTTATTATTGTTGATTGGCGTTTTGAAAATACAGCGCAAGGGCAAGTGTTGTGTTGTATTGATAATTTAGCTAGGCAGTGGCTAGTGAGCGCTCAGCAGCCTTTGTATATAAAAGACTACAATGGTTCAAAGGTGCCTTATTTAAAGCTACCGTATGGTTGTAGTGCGCGAGTTTCACGCAGTGTATTTTATCAGTGGGCTGAAAAAGCCGAGTCTGATAAGCTCGGCTATTTTATTAAATCTGCAGGAAAGCAGTTTTATTTATCGTAACGCCAGCGTTTAAGCCTCTGGGTTGGTTTCGTCTGTGATTGTTTCATCGGTAGGTGGTACAGCAATAATAGGACCTAAAAACCATTCATCTAGCTTTTTAGCTACTTCTGGTAAACCGGTGCCCTTTAATGATGAAAACGCATGAACTGTAATATCCCCATCAAGCGTGCTTAATTCACGGCGAACTTGCAGTACTTGTGATTTACGAGGGCCTTGCTTTAGTTTGTCGGCTTTAGTTAATAGTGCCAATACTGGTATTTCACTTCCAATTGCCCAGTTAATTAAATCACGGTCTAAATCTTTTAATGGATGACGAATATCCATTAAAATAACAATACCTTTTAAGCTTTGACGCTTTTGCAGATATTCACCTAACGACTTTTGCCATTTCTTTTTCATTTCGATTGGTACTTTAGCAAAGCCATAGCCCGGTAAATCGATAAGGCGCATATCGTCAACATCCGCTAAATCGAATGTGTTGATTAGCTGAGTACGCCCAGGTGTTTTACTTGTACGTGCTAGCTTCTGATCTGTTAATGCATTTAATGCACTCGACTTGCCTGCATTGGAGCGACCGGCAAACGCAACTTCAATTCCCGTATCAGCAGGTAATTTAGTAATGTCGGGAGCGCTTGTTACGAAAGACGCAGTATTATATTTGATACGAGATTTGAGCACAGGCTCTCCTAAAACTTAAATAAATAACATTGAGTAAACCAAATTCACTCAGGGCGCGTATTTTATACTATAAAGGATGTATTAAAAAGCGTATTTAACCACCTAAAAACAGCACCTATGGTACATTTAAAACATGTTAAAGCTTAATCTAAGTCAAAACCCTGTAAATTATAAGCTTAATATGTGTAGAAAACGTGCCAGAGAATTTATTATCGTGTAGAATATATGTATTACAACATCACGATTGTAGATGATACAGGGTCGGAAACAGAGAATTCACCATGAAAAAAATAGCACTATCTTTAACAATATTGCTTGGTGCGTTGTCAGCAAGCAACGCAACAGCATTTGATGGCGATGTAAACGCAGGTAAAGAAAAATCAGCAACGTGTGCGGCTTGTCACGGCCCAGACGGTAATGCGCCGGTTAATATTTACCCTAAAATTGCAGGTCAACATCCAGATTATATCCTTAAGCAACTTCAGGATTTAAAATTAGGTATGACGTCAGGCGGCAAAGAAGGGCGTATGGATCCAGTAATGAGCGCTATGGCTATGCCACTTAGCGAGCAAGACATGAAGGATCTAGCTGCTTATTTTTCTTCAATGAACATGACTGAAGGTGCTACACCTAAAGATGTTGTTGAAGTTGGCGAAATGCTCTTTAAAGCAGGCGATGCGGAGCGTGGAATTCCATCATGTGCAGCATGTCATGGTCCACGTGGTAATGGCTCGTCACTTGCTAAGTTTCCAAAAATTTCTTTTCAGCATCCTGGATATATCAAGTCTCAACTTGAAAAATTCCGTGATGGAACTCGTCACAATGACTTAAATGGCATGATGGGCGATATAGCGAAGAAATTAACAGATAAAGATATTGAAGTACTTTCTCAGTACTTAGGTGGTTTACACTAAAGTCGTATTTATTTAGCAATTAATAATAAATATACTACAATGTTTTACAAAAAGCAGCCTTGGCTGCTTTTTTTGTGCGTAAAATTAACGATATCACCCGTTTAAATGTAAGACATTGACCATGCTAGAGTGTGAGAAAAGTCTTCTTTTTATTTTTTATGCATCATTAACCTATTGTATTTTATTGTTTATTTGATTTTGAAATGTAATAAGTATAATAAAAGTTATATAAACCAGTTGTAACAAAATCATTAACGAGTAAATTAACCACTGTCGCAAAAGAACAATAACAAAATGGAAACAGCTATAAGGAAAGTGGCGCGGCATGACTACATAGCACAAGATTGGTGCTACTAAAGGAAATAATAAAAAAGTGTCAGGATGACCGAAAATAATAAAAAACTCATGGAAGTTTAATAATAAAAACAAAATGGAATGTAACAAGGAACGTAAAATAATAACAATACGGACTGATAATAATAAAAATAATAAAGACTAAAAAAAGTCGAAGGGAGAAGTGTCCAGATAATGGCGCTCAGATTAGCAGGCGGTAGAGATGTTTTCTCTACCGCCTTTTTATTTGTCCTGTTACAATACCCACCGTTTAAAATTAGCGATTAATTAGCTAAGGCGCTTTTAAATGAGAAACCCAACCTCTATAGCGCAAACTGAATTCTTCTGGCTAGGCCAGCACTGCGATGCCCATTAATTTGCGCTTCGCTCAAAACCTCTTAAGTGAGATGATCAAGATATGAGTAGAACTAAAAAGTCACGCAAAAGCCCAGCAAACGGACCTGTTCGTTTAAGCCAAGATAAGCTTAAAGAAATGCGCGCATTAAAAGAGCAGCGAGTTAAAAAAACCAAAGGCGCAAAGCCCGGTTCTCGTAATGCGCCAGATTTACTAGATAGCGAAAGCCAAAATAGTAATCAGGCGCCTAAAGATAAGCGTGTAGGCAGTAAAAAGCCTGTGCCGTTAATCGCAACCGCGCCAGAGCCTAAAGTTGAAATGAAACGCAACTTAAAGCCAACTATTGAGCTGAAAAAAGTAATCGAGCCTGAATTTACACCTGAACAAGAGCTAGAAGCACTTGAGAATGATGAACGTTTACTTAAATTAGTAGAGCGTCATGAAAAAGGTGAAATGCTAACAGGTAAAGATGCTAAGTACTTTAATAGTCGCATTGCCCGTCATCAGGCGTTATGTGAAATTCTTGGTATTGAAGATGAGGACGAAGACGAGTTTGAAGATGACCTTGAAAGCCAAGGCAATTCTGATTTCGATCAATACTTATCTGATGATTTAGCCAACGAATGGTTAGATGAAGACGACAAATAGTAAGGAAAAATAATGAGTACCTCGGTAATTTTAGCCTTACTTTTAGGCGCTGCTATTATAGCTGGTTTGGCATTTTATGCGGGTCAGTTGCTGTATAAGTTAAATGCGCAAAAAAAGTTAATTGCTAAAACGCAGGCTGAACAAAAGCAAAAGCTTGAAAAGTCGCGTTTAAAGCGAAACGCAAAACTAGCCGATAGTATTCATTTAATCGCACGTGCAATGAATGAAGAGCAGTGTGAGTTTTCTGAAGGCTGTTTACGCATCTGGGTACTTATGTCTCAGTATGCCTTTGAAAGCGAGCGTGATTTAACGACGCAGTATCCTGGTATTTATAAAATGTATCAGGTAGTTAAAGAAATGCCGACGCACGATGCACGCAAAAAATACTCTAAAAAAGAGATTTTTAAGCTAGATAAGGCTCGCTGGCAAGCTGAAAAAACACTTAAAGATGAAGTTAAAGCGGATTGCGCTAAAATTATCATCGAGTTTAAAGCCGCTCCAGGTAGCGATAAAGTCGTTTTTAATTAAAGCTACAACTTAAATACAAAAAGCAGACCTAGGTCTGCTTTTTTTGTGCCGATGTATTTATTACCCAGAGTTCAGGCTAAATCACCCTTGAAAAGCGCGTTGCGTTAATTTGTTTTTGTAAGTGAGCATCGAAGCACATACAAATAATACGAATGAATAAGTTCCCGCGTGGTGTTACGCTAATTTTATTATCAATTATAGTGACTAGTTCATCTTTTATAAGTGGCGCCAGCGCTACTAATGCATCCTCAAAGTAGTCATTAAATATAAGCGCGTGTTTTTCACTAAAGCCTTGTATATCTAATTCAAATTGGCAAATGAGCTGTTTAATTGCATCAGCACGAGTTACATCATCATGTGTTAAGTGCATTCCTTTATTAAGAGCACTGCCGCTTTGTGTTTCTACGCTGTGGTAATAATGTTTTAATTCTTTTTGATTTTGTAAAATGGCGGTGCCAATTTGTGAAATTGATGACACGCCTAAACCTAATAAATCACAATTTCCATGGGTTGTATAACCTTGAAAGTTACGATGTAACTTGCCTTCATTTTGCGCAACAGCTAGTTCATTATCAGTTTTTGCAAAATGGTCCATACCAATAAATTGATAGCCTGCTTGCGTCATCTGCTCCAGCGTATTTTTAAACATGGTGAGCTTATTATGAGTACTGGGTAAATCTGCATCTTTAATCTTACGCTGTGCAGCAAAGCGCTCTGGTAAATGCGCGTAGTTAAACACTGATACTCTGTCAGGGCTTAGCTCAATGAGTTGCTCTATAGTTTGTTTAAAGCTTTGTGGTGTTTGCAGAGGAAGCCCGTAAATCATATCTGCATTAATAGATTGAAATCCCAGCTCGCGAGCTTGTGTAATTAATTGCTTAACGGTATCTGCATTTTGCGGGCGATTAACAGCAAGTTGCACGTCATCGTTAAAGTCTTGAATCCCAAACGAGACGCGGTTAAAGCCAAGCATCCTTAAATCAACAAGCATATTATCGGCAAGTGAGCGTGGGTCTATTTCAATGCCGCGCTCTGTCGTGCGTGTAAAATTAAAGTGTTGTTCTAAAAGCTTAATTAAACGGGTCATTTGTTTTGCGGTTAAAAAGGTGGGAGTACCGCCACCTAAATGTAATTGCTCAACCGTGTAGCTTTTAAATAAAGGCGCTTGGGCAGTAATTTCTTTTGCTAAAAAGTCGAGATACGTATCTGCCTTAGATTGATGACGGGTAATTATTTTATTACAGCCACAGTAGTAGCAAAGCTGACTACAAAACGGGATGTGAATATATAAAGAAAGAGAGCGACTTGTTGACGATTCTATAGCGCTTAGTAGGTCTTGTTGCTGATATCCGTCACGCAGTGATAAAGCCGTGGGATAAGAGGTATAACGCGGACCAGACACATTATATTTGTTTATTAGGGTTTCATCCCATTGTGGAAGTTTAATCATCACGCGCACCTAAGTATTTATTTAGGAGGGATTATAAAAAAGTACTCAGGAAGGCGGTTTGATCTATAACAAAAAAGGTGCCGAAGCACCTTTTTTAATAAAATATAACTTAAGACAACCTAATTAATACGTAATAGTATGAGCATCTTTAAGGTATTGAAATAATTCTTTATAACCTTTACCTGGCTTTTCAGCTTTCGCTTCTTTTGCCGCATTTCGAACTAATTGGCGCATTTGTTGACGATCAAGAGACGGAAACTGCTCAATAGTCTCATTGATAAGGTCATCACCTTGCTCAATTAAATCTGAACGTAATTGCTCAATTTTTTTTACCAATACTTCAGCTTGGTTATTTTTATTAAGCATCACATCGATAATCGCTTTAATATCATCAATGTTTTCTACAGTACGCAGTGTTTTAGCGATGTAATTTAAGTGGCGGCGGTACGCGTCGCTTTTGTTACTTATTTTATCAGCAACAACCATCGCTTCTTTTAAATCGTCATTTAATGGCAGGCGTTCGCGCTGTTTTTTACCCATTTTGGCAATTTCAGTACCTAACTGATGAAACTCTTGCGCTTCGCGTTTAAGCTCCGTTCTTGATACATATTCAATTTCTTCTTCAATTTCAGCAGGCTTGCCTTTTTTCTTTGCCATGGGGTGCTCTTAAATAAAAATAACTTTTGCCATTATACATGAATATGATACTTAGGAATATTAGCTGATGTGATGCATTGAGTGTGTTAGCATTTAAATATAAGAAATGCGTGCATTATGCCTCTAAGGCTCAGGACTTAATTTATGAAAAGCCAACAAAACGATCCAATTTATTCTCAAATATCGCAAGTTAAAGATGCGGTAGCAGAAGTACTCGAACATGCTAAAAAATTAGGCGCTACAGCTGCAGAAGCTGCGATGTCTAGCACGTCTGGTTTATCGGTTAGTACACGAATGGGTGAAGTAGAAACCATTGAGTTCAACCAAGACGGCGGCTTAGGCATTAGTGTATATGTTGGTAATAATAAAGGCTCGGCGTCAACGGCTGATTTAAATCCAAAAACATTGCGCACGGTAGTCGAAAAAGCGATTGATATAGCCAAATTTACATCTGATGATCCATTTAACGGCGTTGCTGATAAAGAGTTACTTGAATTTAATCCTAAAGATTTAGATTTATATCATCCTTGGGATGTAAGTCCTGAGGAAGGCATTGAGCTTTGTCATGCTGCTGAGCAAGCTGCATTAAATGCGGACGAGCGTATTGTTAACTCTGATGGTGCGAGTTTTTCATCGCATCAGGGATTACGTGTTTATGGTAACAGCCACGGTTTAATTGCAGGTTTTCCGCGCACTCGTCATAGTATTAGTACTATGGTAATAGGTAAAGATGGCGAACACATGCAGCGCGACTCTGCTTATACAGTTGCTCGCGATCAGGCTGGTTTAAATGATGCTGCGGCAGTGGGTCTTGAAGCGGCAGCTGAAACCTTAGCTAAATTAAACAGCCAAAAGTTAGGCACAATGAAAGTGCCTGTTATTTTTAGAGCAGATATTGCAAATTCATTGTTTGGTCACTTGGTGTCGGCAATTGGTGGTGGCGCGCTTTATCGTAAATCAAGTTTTTTACTTGATAGCTTAGGCACTCAGGTATTTAGTAATTGTGTGAATATTGCTGAGCGCCCACATATTTTAAAAGGGTTGGCATCGTCACCGTTTGATAGCGAAGGTGTTAAAACATTCGATAGAGAAATAATTCAAGGCGGCGAGTTACAAACTTATTTATTAGCAAGTTATGCTGCGCGTAAAATGAACATGATGCCAACAGGACATGCTGGCGGTATACATAACTGGCTCGTTGAGCAAACTCATAACGATTTAACTGCACTATTAAAAACCATGGGTACTGGCTTATTAGTTACAGAGCTAATGGGGCAGGGTGTAAATACCGTAACGGGTGACTACTCTCGTGGTGCTGCAGGTTTTTGGGTTGAGAATGGTGAAATTCAATATCCGGTAAGTGAAATTACTATTGCTGGTAATTTAAAAGACATGTTTAAAGGTATTTCCGCCATTGGTGGTGATATAGAACGCCGTGGTGGTATTCAAACTGGCTCAGTACTAATAGAGCAAATGCAAATAGCCGGCGCGTAGTATTAATATGCAGTGTATACTTAGACCCAGAGTATTATCTCTGGGTCTAAGTGAGTTTTTACGAGGTGTAAAATGGCTAAAGATAGATATGCACCAAAACCGCTAACCGATATTATGGCGGGGTTAAATAATCGTTTATCGGCTTATGCAGGCAAAAGCCAAGCACTTGATACACAGCAAACCTTATTAAAAGATTTTTTAGGCCCTAAATTGGGTGATAAATGCCGAGTTAGTAATTACCGAGACGGCACGCTAATGATAGAGGCGGTATCTGCGCCTATCGCGCTTAGGCTTAATTATTTAAAAATGGATATGCTTTCACACTTTAGAGCTGCTGGAATGGCAGAGCTTGGACAAATAAAAATAACTGCAAATCCTCAAGCAACTCAGCGATTAAGTACCGCGAATAAATCGGGCAGCCCTACAGTTACCAACTCTCGGAAAATGAGTGAGCAAACCGCTAATTACTTAAATGCGATAGCGGCTTCTGCCCCCCCTTCATTAAAAGAAAAACTAGAGCGTTTAGCGCTCCACGGGAAGAATAAAAGTTAGCCTTAGCCACCCACTATATTGTTATTGGTAGGGCTATTTTTGCAGCTCACCGCATTCAAAATACTTTGTTACATATTCCATTTTATTGTTGGTCTAATGAGGTTTATGATACTGCGTGGTGTGCTTTATTATTTAAAGCTCCCTTGATACCCATTCCATTAAGTAAAAGCGTACAGGCAGTGCTATTTTTACTCCTGCTATATTCAAGAATTTAATGGAGTTGGTATGTGATACCAACCTGCATAAATCTTTGATCAATTTAACGAATTAAATTGCACTATAACGTCGTTAAAAATTTTTTATTTAGAACAACTAGATACAAAAACTTTTGCCTAGTTCTAGCGTAATTTTCTTAACGTTAATTAGACCCCATACATAAGCAGATTGGTATGATTTAATTCTAACTAACAAACGGAATCATTATGAATAAAGTAACAATGGCCGCTGCGAGCATAGCGCTTGCACTTGGTCTAGTAGGTTGTGGTGAAAAACAACAAGAAGCTAAAGTAACCGATACTCCTGTAGTAACAGCACCCGCTGAAAAGCCACTAGAGCTTGGTATTGAACTAGCGAATATGGATAGTTCAGTACGCGCACAAGACGATTTTTATTATCATGTAAATGGACAGTGGTTAGCAAAAACTGAAATACCAGGTGATAAGTCTAACTACGGTTCTTTTTCGCAGTTATATGATGAGTCGCAAAAAGCGATGAAAATAGCCCTTGAAAGTGCAGCCGCAAACAAAGCCGCTAAAAAAGGCAGTGATGAGTACAAAATTGGTGCATTTTATAAAAGCTATATGAATAAAGATGCGCGTAATGAGCTAGGTATTACGCCATTACAACCGTCATTAGATACAATTGATAGCGTTAAATCTAAAGCTGATTTAGTGGGTTTAATGGCTAAAATTCAAAAACAAGGTGGTACTTTACCGTTTGGTTGGTTTGTAAATAACGATGCTAAAAATTCAAGCGAGTATGCATTGTATTTATCTCAGTCGGGTCTTGGTTTACCAGATCGTGATTATTACTCAAACGATGACGAAAAATCCACTAAAATTCGCGCTTCTTACGAGCAATACATCACAGATGTTTTAGCTAAGTCAGGCGTTAAGAATGCAGCAGAAGCTGCTAAGAGCGTACTTGCATTTGAAAAAACACTAGCTGATGCACAGTGGAGCCGCGTGCAAAGCCGTGACGCAACTAAATCTTATAACAAGATGACAGTAGCAGACGCAAGCAAGTTGATGGGCGACCTTGATTTAGCTGCATTCTTTAAAGATGCAGGTGTGAGTGCAAGTGACATTATTGTACGTCAACCAAGCTACTTAGAAGCACTAGCTACTATTTACAAAGACACTGATTTAGCGACGTGGAAAAACTACTTAAAATTTCATTTTGTAAGTGGTTATGCAGAGCTACTTAGTGAAGATTTAGTTAACCTTAACTTTGACTTTTACAGCACAACACTTCGTGGCGTAGAAGAACAAGCACCTCTTTGGAAGCAAGCGGTTGATGCATCTAACAGTGTACTTGGTGAAATTTTAGGTAAGGTATACGTTAAAGATAACTTCCCGCCAGAAGCTAAAGCACGCATGGAAGAGTTAGTTGATAACGTAATTAAAGGTTATGGCGTTGCTATCGAAAATCTTGAGTGGATGAGCCCTGAAACAAAGCTTGCAGCGAAAGAAAAACTAGACAAATTTACGCCTAAAATTGGTTACCCAGATACGTGGAAAGATTACTCTGAGCTAGAGATTAACTCAGACGAGCTAGTAGGCAATTACATTCGTTATAGCGAATGGGCATACGCAGACATGATTGCTAAATTGGGTAAACCAGTTGATCGCTCTGAGTGGCACATGACTCCGCAAACAGTAAATGCGTATTACAACCCAGTAAACAATGAAATTGTATTCCCTGCTGCTATTTTACAACCGCCATTCTTTAATTTAGAAGCGGATGATGCTGTAAACTACGGCGCAATTGGCGCAGTAATTGGGCATGAGCTTGGTCATGGTTTTGACGACCAAGGTGCTAAATATGACGGTGACGGTAACTTACGTAACTGGTGGAGTGAGACTGACCTTAAGCAATTTGAAGAGCGTACAGCGGCTTTAGTTGCACAGTATAACGAATATAAACCATTTGAAGATGCAAGTGTTAATGGCGAGCTAACGCTTGGCGAAAACATTGGTGACTTAGGTGGCTTAACGGTTGCGCATAAAGCGTATATGCTATCTTTAGGTGATAAAAAAGCACCTGTGGTTGATGGTTACACAGGCGATCAACGTTTCTTTATGGGTTGGTCACAAATTTGGCGTCGTAACTATCGCGATGAAGAGTTACGTAATCGTTTATTAACAGACCCTCATTCACCAAGTCACTACCGTGTAATCGGTATCCTGTCGAATATGCCTGAGTTTTACGAAGCGTTTGACGTAAAAGAAGGTGATAAAATGTATATCAAACCAGAAGACCGCGTAAAAATCTGGTAATTACATTGTATGTAAATAATAAAAACCAGTAAGTTTTTAGCTTACTGGTTTTTTTGTATCTTGAATTTGTTCATCGACTAAGCATGCGTGCATCCATTCTTCGTTACTCAGTATGTTTTTATAAAGCGCGAGTTGGTTTTGTACGCGCTCTAAATTGTGCTCTGCATGAGCCACTTTAAAGTACACATCGTTATTTAAGTAATCAGTTAAAAAGCGCACACTTAACATGAGCGGCATTATTTTAGCGCCTAGCAGCAGGCTTTCTTGTTCTTGTTTACTCATGCTACTTTTTAATGGCGTTACATAGCCTTTAACAATGGCTGAAAATATATCTTTTCGAATAACAACGTTGCGTAAGTTTGTTGAATCCTCGGCTTCGGGGGAGCAGAAAGTGCGTACCATGTCACCAAAATCATAAAGCCGAAATCCCGCCATGCAGGTATCTAAATCAATCACTGCTTTTGCTTTGTGAGTTGCACTACAAAACAGCATATTATTTATTTTTGTATCGTTATGACACACTCTTAGTGGTATCTGCTTAGCTATACTACTAAGCTCAGTAATTAAATGCTGCTGCGATAAGCAATATTCTATTTCGTCAGCGCAGTGCTTTACTCTATTTACAGAGTTATTTGTGATTGCGGTATTTAATTGCTCAAAGCGCATCGCTAAGTTATGAAAATCAGGAATTACAGTATGTAGTTGTTGTGCATCAAAGTCTTGCAAGGCATGCGTAAATACACCAAAAGCGTAAGCCGCTTGCTCGCTCTGTTGCGTGTTTTTAACAACGTCTTCGCTGTAGCTGTCACTAATGTAATTAAGTACACGATAGTGTTCGTTATCTATTTCTATTAAGTATTCATTGTTCTGCGTAGCTATATGCTTAACTGTTTCAAGGGGGTAGTTGCTTTGTAGTTGTTTGGTATTTAAATGCTGCTCAATTAGTTTTGCATTACTTACTAACTGAGCAGGGTATTTAAATACCTCAGTATTAAGTTTTTGCACAATAAACTGTTTATCAATACATCTAAGTAGCCATGTACTATTTATATGGCCGCTACCAATCACACTAACTTGAGTTAACTCAGGATTTAATGCTAATTGTTCGCTTAGCTTATTTTGTATTGAGATGTTCATTGCGCTCACTTGTACCTAGTTTGTTATGCGTATCGGGCTACTATTTTCTGGATAATTTCAGCATTAGCTTCAGGGAAATCATAATTTTCTAATTCACTAATTGCTACCCATTCACTAGGTTGTCCTTCAGCGCCATGTGCTTCACCGCTAAAGTTACTCACTACGTGTACATCTAATTTAACGCACTTATCGCCGTAGTCATGTTCAATCACCATAAGTTGACTAGAGCTGTGAATTGTTAATCCAACTTCTTCAATAAGCTCGCGTTTAAGTGCAACAAAAACACTTTCACCTGCTTCTACTTTGCCACCAGGAAATTCCCATAAACCGCCTTGATGTTGTTCATCTGCGCGTTTACAAATGAATATAGCGTTATTCTTCTTAATAACACCAACAGCTACATGTACAATTTCTATAGTCATTACTTTAAAACTCCATAAAAAAAGCGACGCTAGCGCCGCTTTTTAATAAGCTAATAACAATATTGGGCTATTTTAATTTACCGCAACATTGTTTGAATTTTTGGCCTGATTTACAAGGACAAGGGTCATTACGACCTACTTTTGGTTCTGTACGAGCCATTACAGTCGCTGTTTCTGGTGCTGGCGCTTCGCCACCTACTTGCTCAGCTTCTTCATGTTGGTATTCGCGAGGAGCATTTTCACTTTTACGGTGTTGCTCTTCTACTTTTTCAACATCTTCTTCTGCGCGTACTTGTACTTTACTTAGGATGCTTACAACATCTACTTTCAAGTTTTCAAGCATTTCAGAAAACAACTCAAACGATTCACGCTTGTACTCTTGCTTAGGATTCTTTTGCGCGTAACCACGTAAATGAATACCTTGGCGTAAGTGATCCATTGCAGCAAGGTGATCTTTCCAATGCTGATCAAGGCTTTGTAGCATAATCGCTTTTTCGAATTGACGTAAAACAGAATCGCCAACTTGCTCTTCTTTTTGCTTGTATGACTGCTCAACCGCTTCTTCGATACGCTCACGAAGTTTTTCTTCGTATAGCTTATTGTCATCAGCTAACCACTGAGTGATTGGTAGTTCAATTAAGAAGTCTTGTTTTAAACGCTCTTCAAGTCCAGGAATATCCCACATTTCAGCAAGGCTTTGCGGTGCAATGTACTGGTCAATAACACTAGCAAGAACATCACCACGGATTGCAGTAATAGTTTCTGAAATATCGCCTTCTTCAAGTAGCTCGTTGCGTTGAGAGTAAACAACACGACGTTGATCGTTTGCTACATCATCGTACTCAAGCAATTGCTTACGAACATCAAAGTTACGTGCTTCTACTTTACGCTGTGCATTTTCAATCGCACGGTTTACCCATGGATGTTCAATTGCTTCACCGCGTTGCATACCTAGTTTACGCATCATGTTAGTCATGCGTTCACCAGCGAAGATACGCATTAATGCATCGTCCATCGATAAGTAAAAACGGCTAGAACCAGCGTCACCTTGACGACCAGAACGACCACGTAATTGGTTATCTATACGACGAGATTCATGGCGTTCAGTGCCAATGATATGTAAACCGCCGGCATCAATTACTGCATCGTGGCGAATTTTCCAAGCCGCTTTAATTTCAGCTATTTGTTCATCAGTTGGGTTTTCAAGTTTTTCAACTTCACTGTTCCAGTTACCACCTAGCACGATATCGGTACCACGACCGGCCATGTTAGTTGCAATTGTTACAGTACCTGGTAGGCCAGCGTCTGAAACGATATCAGCTTCTTGCGCATGAAACTTAGCATTAAGTACGTTGTGCTTAATTTTTTCTTTGCGTAAAAACTGCGATAAATACTCAGAGCTTTCAATTGAAATAGTACCTACAAGTACCGGTTGTCCGCGGTCTTGACAGTCTTTAATATCAATTAAAATAGCTTCGTATTTTTCTTCTTGCGTTAGGTAAACTAAGTCGGCGCGATCATCACGAACCATCGGCTTGTTAGTTGGCATAACAACCGTATCTAGGCCGTAGATAGATTGAAACTCAAAAGCTTCAGTATCGGCAGTACCTGTCATACCAGCTAACGTTTCGTATAAACGGAAGTAGTTTTGGAACGTAATAGACGCTAATGTTTGGTTTTCGTTTTGAATTTTCACACCTTCTTTAGCCTCAACAGCTTGGTGTAAACCTTCTGACCAACGACGACCTTCCATTGAACGACCCGTGTGCTCATCGATAATGATTACTTCGTTTTCTTTTACAACGTAATCGACATCTTTTTGGTATAGTTTATGAGCACGAAGTGCTGCATAAACGTGGCTTAAAAGCGTAATACTGGCTGCTGAATAAAGCGAATCGCCTTCTTCAATTAAGCCACGCTCAGAAAGTAGTTCTTCTACTTTAATTTGGCCGCGTTCTGTTAAATGAACTTGCTTAGACTTTTCATCGATTGTGTAATCGCCGTCGCCTTCAACACCTTCTTCGTCTTCTTTTTCTTGAAGCTCAAGTAAAGGAACGATGGTGTTTATTTCAGTATATAGCTCAGAGCTGTCCTCAGCCGGGCCTGAAATAATAAGTGGCGTACGTGCTTCATCAATTAAGATTGAATCCACTTCATCGACTACAGCATAAAATAATGGACGCTGAACACGTTCATCAATGCTAAAAGCCATATTATCGCGAAGGTAGTCAAAACCAAATTCGTTATTTGTACCGTACGTGATGTCCGCAGTATAAGCTAGCTTCTTCTGCTGCGGCATCATGCCCGGTACGTTACAGCCTACAGTAAGGCCTAAAAATTCAAATAACGCACGATTGGTTTCAGCATCACGTTTAGCAAGGTAGTCATTCACAGTAATTACGTGAACACCTTTACCTGTTAAGCCGTTTAAATAAGCGGGTAGAGTAGCTGTTAGTGTTTTACCTTCACCGGTACGCATTTCTGCGATGCGACCTTGATGTAAAACCATACCACCTAATAGCTGCACGTCGAAATGACGCATGCCATTTACACGCTTTGACGCTTCACGTACCACAGCAAAAGCTTCAGGTAGAATGTCGTCAAGGCCTTGTCCGTTATCGTAACGTTCTCTAAACTCAGCTGTTTTAGCTTTTAAATCTTCATCAGAAAACGCTTCAAGCTGCGTTTCTAGTGCGTTTACTAGTGCGACCGTCTTTCTTAAATTTTTAATAGTGCGGTCATTGCGACTACCAAAAAGCTTGGTAAATAAATTAGATATCATGATAAAACCGTTACAATGTATTCTTTGTCAGCCGAGTATCGGCTAACCCATTTTTAACAATTGGTAATTAATATGTGCTTTTAAGTAACGCTTAGAACATATTAATTAGCAATTTTGTATTAAACCGTTCAAAAAGAACTGTTTATTACGTGCGCTACTATACCAGACTCTGCCAAACAACAAACTATCTCAATAAAAAGATCGGTGTATAAAATCGAAAAATTTGATCTGGTTCGTAAAAATAACTTTGTATTATTCAATTACAGTAAAAATAGCAGCGAACTGTAAAGATATGGTGCTAAATAAATTAAAAACAAGGGTTATAGTTGTGCTTAAGTTTTGCACTTAAACACAGCTATAAAATGAGTGTTTTTTATAATTTAAATTGATTAACCGTTTTGTTAAGCGCCGCCGCTAAATCACTTAAATCGCGAGCTTCGTCAGCGAGCGTATGCGCATGGTCAGCGGTGCTGTTCACTAGGTTATTAATTGCCGAAAGGCTCGTATTAATATCCTCAGCAACGACTGTTTGCTCCTCAGTTGAGGTGGCTATTTGATGACTTTGGTCTTGTACTTTAGTAACCGATTGCGCAATGTTGTGCAAAGAGCTAAGCACTTCTTTAGTTTGAAGCACTGAACCCTCGGTTTGGTCTTGCCCTTGTTGCATCATAACCGAGGCTTGCTGTGCTATTTGCTGCAAGCGCGAAATCATGTTGCGAATATCGTCGGTTGATTCTTGTGTGCGACTTGCTAGCGAGCGTACTTCATCAGCAACCACGGCAAAGCCTCGACCGTGTTCGCCAGCTCGTGCTGCTTCAATAGCGGCATTAAGTGCAAGTAAATTGGTTTGATCGGCAATTGAGTTAATTACATCGACTAATGCCCCAATGTTATTACTTTCCTGTTCAAGACCCGCAACTACTTTGGATGCTTCACCAATATGTAGCGCAAGTTCAGTCATTACTTTTTGTGCTTGCGTAGAGCGGCTAGCACCTTCTGCAGTGATTGCTTGTACTTCTTCAGCTGCGTTATTTGTATGTTGTGCATTACGTGATATTTCAAGCACGGTAGTCGCCATTTCAGTCACTGCGGCACTTACACTATCAACTTGCTGCTTTTCTTGCTGAATTTCAGAATTAGTTTGCTCAGAAACGCTTCTTAATTGAGCTGCTGCGTTGCTTAGTTGCTCTGCTTGGGCTGCGGTTTCGAGCATCATGGCGCGTAACTTATCAATAAACGTATTCATGTGATTGGCCAGTTGGCCGACTTCATCTTGGCTATCAATATCAATTTTTTGAGTAAGATCGCCTTCGCCCGATGCTATATCACGCATAATGTGTGTAAGCGTTATGATTGGCTTTGAAATCATCTGGGTAGCCCACAAAATCATGGCTAATATAATAATTAAGATAATAATTACCGCCGTTGTTGTTGCGGTTACTGCGGCATTTACGGGCGCTTCAATCATACTAGTTGGAATAAGTAGGCCAACATACCAATTTATATAAGGCTGCTCTAACTGCAGACGATGGTAAACTACATAAAACTGCTCGCCTTTAAAAGTAACCATTCGGCTGCCTTTAAGGTTATTTCGCATTTGTGTGTTTAACTCTTTAAAGCCTGCGGTATCTGTAAATTGTTGTTCAAGCGCATCGAGCCCTTCTTTACCGTTTGCACCTTCATCTGTAATTGAAAGCTTATGGCCAGTGGCTTCTGAAAAGTGTACCACTTTTTGATTACCATCTAGTAAAAAACCATAACCTTGGCCATTAAAACGAATATTTTCGACCATGTCGTTAATTTTGTTTAATTGTAAATCAACACCACCCATACCAATGAGTTTACGCTGGGCGTTATAAACAGGTTGTTGTACAACTGCGGATGCTACGCCTGTGGTTAAATCAACAGAGATTGGACCTACGTAAAGCTTATTAACTTGCATGGCTTCTTGCCACCAACTACGCTTGTAGGCGTAATAAGGCTGGCCGTTGTAGTGACTTGTACGTTCATTTTCTTTAAAGTATTCACCGGTGGTTGCTGAGGCAAAAAAGGCCGATAAAATATTTTCGTCGTTTGAGCTTAAACGCACAAAGTCTTGGTTTACTTCGTTGTAACCTGGCGCGCTTTCAAGTGCTTGATCGCGTGTATCCCAATTTTCAAAAAAGTTGATTAAATGTGGGTTATTAACAAAGGTTGATACCATTTTACCGTACATCGCGAAGTAACTTTGCATTGAAAGTTGCTCGGTCTGTAGATAACTTTGTGCTTCGTTTTCTATGTTTTCTCTAGAGAGATTGGCAATGTGTTTAACAAAAAATGTTGAGGCGATAATTAGTAAAACGGTAATTGTTCCACCAATCAATAATAATATTTTCTTCCGTAATGATAAATTATTTAGCATGAGTACACATATTTTTATTATTTATGAAATTATATCTAATCATATCTTACTTAAAATCTCTATAAAGTTAGATAGAAAGAACTAATTATGCGTTTAAAATAAAGGCTTATACAAAAATGACAAAGAAAAGTAATAAATTAGTAGTATTAGGTGCAGGCTGGTTAGGACATGTTTTATGCGTAAGTGCACAAAAAGCTGACTGGCAAGTACAAGGAACGCATAGAACAGATATACACGAGTTTGACTTTGAGCGTCAGTTTACACTTGAAGATGGACAATTAAGGCATCAAGTTGATTTACAAGGTGCTTATTGGGTATGTGCTATTCCACCACGTAGCAGGCACAGTGAAAGTAATTATCCTGAAACACTCACCGCAGCGCTTAAGCTTTCAAAGGAGCTAAACGCAAAAGGCTTTTTATTGTGCTCATCAACCGGGGTGTACGATCAAGAGCCTGGTGTATATAGTGAAAGTAGCGATATTTCATGCACAAACGAGCGCCAAATAAAGCTTTACGAAGCTGAAGAGCAAGTGCTTGAACAAGATGGCAAAATACTTCGTTTAGCTGGCTTACTAGGGCCTAATAGAGAACCGGGGCGTTTTGTGGCAGGTAAAGAGCTCAATACATCAAGTGAGCAAGTGGTAAATATGGTGCATCAACAAGATGTAATTAATGCTATTTTTGCGGTGATAGAGCACTGGCAAGTAGGGCAAAATATTTATAATGTGGTTAATCCTGCGCACCCCACAAAAGCTGAATACTACGCTATGAAGTGTCAGCAACATGGTGGTGAAATGCCAACGTTTACAGGAACTGATTCGGCTGAGCGAAAAATATTAGGCTCAGCCATTGAAGCCTTAGGGTTTAGCTATCAGCACGGTATTTAATATGCTGAAGGCAGGGGACTGCTCTCTATAAAGTCGCATAGCTTACCTTCACTTAGTAATGTATTAGCAGCTTCGATATCGGGAGCAAAGTAGCGGTCTTTATCATAATAACTTACATGCTCGCGTAACAATGCTTTAGCGTTTTGCACTTTATCTGATGGTTCAAGCGGCTTTCTAAATTCTAGCCCTTGAACCGATGCTAACCATTCTATTGCCAAAACACCTTGGGTATTATTGGCCATTTCATCTAAGCGCCTTGCTGCAAAGGTTGCCATAGAAACATGATCTTCTTGATTTGCAGATGTAGGCAAGCTATCAACCGAAGCCGGATGCGCTAATGATTTGTTTTCTGATGCAAGCGCTGCTGCGGTAACTTGGGCAATCATAAATCCAGAATTTACCCCGCCGTTTTCAACTAAAAATGGCGGTAATTTGGATAGGTTTGAATCGATAAGTAATGCAATTCGCCTTTCTGCTAATGCGCCAATTTCTGCAATTGCGATTGCTAAGTTGTCAGCGGCCATTGCAACGGGCTCTGCATGAAAGTTTCCTCCCGATATAATGTCGCCTACATCGGCAAAAACTAGGGGATTGTCGGTTACACCGTTTGACTCGCATAGTAACACTTCTGCAGCTTGGCGTATCTGAGTTAGGCAAGCACCTAGCACTTGAGGCTGGCAGCGAAGGCAGTATGGATCTTGTACTTTTTCACAATTGATGTGGGAGTTACTAATCTGAGAGTGCGTATCGAGTAGCTCTCTAAATACTTGAGCGGTGTCTATTTGTCCGCGCTGTCCGCGAATTTCATGAATACGTGCATCAAATGGCGCGCGACTGCCCATTGCGGCTTCTATACTTATCGAGCCGATAACGCAGCTTTGTGCATATAGGTTCTCGCTTCTAAATAGGCCTTGTAGTGCAAACGCAGTCGACGCTTGTGTGCCATTTAATAATGCTAAGCCTTCTTTGGCTGCAAGGGTAAGGGGTTCAAGTCCCGCTATTTTTAACCCTTGTGCTGCGCTAATTATTTCTCCTTTATGTCGCATTTGACCTTCAGCTAATAAAGGTAGACACATATGCGCAAGAGGGGCTAAATCTCCCGATGCCCCCACGGAGCCTTTTTTAGGCACGCATGGATATACTTCGCTACTAAGCAGCTGCATAAAAAATTGGATAACTTGCAGGCGAATGCCCGAATAGCCACGTGAAAGCGAGTTTACTTTTAAGGTGATCATTAACCTTACTGTGCTGTCATCCATGTATTCGCCAATACCCGCAGCGTGTGAAAGCACAATGGAGCGCTGTAATAATTCAAGTTGGTCGTCGGCAATTTTAGTATTGGCTAATAATCCAAAGCCGGTGTTAATTCCATATACAGTGCGGTGTTCATTAATAACATTTTGAACGGTTTGCGCGCTGGCTGCTATTTGCGACTCGGCATGCTTTGCAAGGCTCAGCTTTACCGGTGAATTATTAATTTTTCTTAGTGTGTTTAAATCAAGTGATCCGGGTGTGAGAGTAAGTTCGAACATGATCATTCCTCGTTTAACATAGGTAGGTCTAAATTTTGTTCTTTAGCGCAGTTTTTTGCTATGCCGTATCCGGCATCAGCATGGCGCATTACACCTGTTGCAGGGTCGTTCCACAGTACGCGAGCAATACGCTCTTTAGCTTCATCAGTACCATCGGCAACAATAACTACACCAGAGTGCTGACTAAATCCCATTCCTACACCGCCACCATGATGAAGCGACACCCAAGTAGCGCCACTTGCGGTATTAAGCAGTGCGTTGAGTAATGGCCAATCTGATACTGCATCTGAGCCATCTTTCATGCTCTCTGTTTCGCGGTTAGGGCTGGCAACTGAGCCAGAGTCGAGGTGATCGCGACCAATAACGATAGGGGCTTTAAGTTCGCCATTTTTAACCATTTCATTAAAGGCCAGTGCAAGGCGTGCTCTATCTTTTAGGCCAACCCAGCAAATGCGTGCAGGTAAACCTTGGAATTGTATGCGTTCCCGCGCCATATCAAGCCAGTTATGTAAATGTGCATCATCAGGAATAAGCTCTTTTACTTTAGCGTCGGTTTTATATATATCTTCAGGGTCGCCTGATAATGCTACCCATCTAAATGGTCCAATCCCTTCACAAAATAAAGGGCGAATATATGCAGGCACAAATCCAGGAAAATCAAACGCGTTGGTAACACCTTCATCAAACGCCATTTGACGAATATTATTTCCGTAATCAGTAGTGGCGGCACCCGCTTTTTGCAGCGCCAGCATGGCTCTAACTTGGACTGCCATTGATTGTTTAGCCGCTTTTACTACCGCTTTTGGATCTTGCTCACGCATTTTTGCTGCGTGCTCCATTGTCCAGTTTTGTGGTAAGTAACCATTTAATGGATCGTGAGCTGATGTTTGGTCTGTAACTACATCAGGTGTAATACCTGTTTTAACCAGTGTACTAAATACATCGGCAGCGTTACCAAGTAGGCCAACTGATAGGGCTTCACCTTTTATGCACGCGTCGGTTATTAATTGCAGTGCGTGTTCAAGGTTCGTTGCTTTTACATCAACGTAGCCTGTTTTTATACGAAAATCGATACGGCTTTCATCACATTCAACAACCAGTGCACTAAACCCAGCCATTGTAGCTGCAAGTGGTTGCGCACCGCCCATACCACCAAGACCACCTGTTAATACCCATTTACCACTAGCGCTACCTGCAAAATGTTGCTTTGCCATAGCTACAAAGGTTTCGTAAGTTCCTTGTACTATGCCTTGCGAGCCAATATAGATCCAAGAACCCGCCGTCATTTGCCCGTACATCATCAAGCCTTTTTTATCGAGCTCGTTAAAGTGCTCCCAATTTGCCCAGTGTGGAACAAGATTTGAGTTAGCAATAAGCACGCGAGGAGCATTACTGTGGGTTTTAAATACACCAACGGGTTTTCCTGATTGTACAAGCAGGGTTTCGTCGCTTTCGAGCCTATCGAGGGTTTCTATAATTTTGTCATAACTTGGCCAATCACGAGCTGCTCGGCCAATACCACCATATACAACAAGTGCATGAGGATGCTCTGCAACTTCAGGGTCTAAATTATTCATTAGCATGCGCTTAGCAGCTTCTGTTTGCCAGCTTTTAGCACTTATTTTATCTCCATGAGGTGCACGTATTACGCGACTTGTGTCGAGTCGGTTGTTCATGTTTTGCTCCTGTTGTATATACAAGATGATTTGTTATAAAAAAAGCGCAGTAAGCGCTATTGTTTGTTATTTTTTAAATGTTAAGTGGCCACCTAAGCGATATTTACTGCCTGGTGATACAAGGCGCGCAAAGCTTACAATGCCTTTAACAGACCAGGTGCGTCGGATTACTTGTAAGCATGGCTCTTCATTATATAAATTTAACCATTGGCACATTTCGCTGTTTGGCATAATGGCCTCTACTGTATGCCTTGCTTGGGTAAGTGGGGCAACACTAGATAGATATTCATGAGGTGTAAGCATGCTAAAGTCTTGTTGTAAGTAGCCAGTCGCAAGGGCAGGGTTTACAAAACGCTCTTCTAGCTGCAAAGGGCTGTCGTTTTCGTTATGCACAAGTACACTTCGATATACAACACTGTCAACCTCAACACCAAGTGCAATGGCAATAGGTGCGACTGCATTTATTGATTCGAGTATGAGTACGCTACAGGTGTAGTTGCCGTTACGCTCTTTTACTTCATCAGCAATATTTTTTATTTCAAGTAACGATGACTGCGATTTAAATGTAGCTACAAATGTACCTAACCCTTGGCTGCGGGTTAAAATGCCTGCCTCGGTTAATTCGCTTAGTGCTCTGCGGGCTGTCATCCTGCTTACACTAAATTGACTACTTAGTTCGTTTTCAGAGGGAACACGTTGGTTTTCTTGCCACGTACCGCTGCGTATTTTATCAACAATGAATTGTTTTATTTGCGCAAATTTAGGTGTCGTCATTAAATTTATGGTTACATTAAAAATAAACTATATAAATAAGATGACACAATTACCTTGTATATACAAGATGGGTTGTTAGACTATATTTTCATCACTCTGGGCGTAAAAAGGGCTAAAAAATGCAAAGCACAACACAAAATTATGAGTTAGAAGAAATCGACTTACTTTTAACTGATGCCAATATTGCCACTATGGATAGCAATATAAATGCCCCTTATGGCGCAATCGAAAATGCTGCTATAGCCATTAAAAATGGTAAAATTGCGTGGATTGGAGAGCAATCAACATTGCCTAGTTTTGATGTGTTTGCAACGCCGACATTGAGTGTAAAAGGACAGTGGTTAACGCCGGGCTTAGTAGATTGCCATACTCACTTAGTATTTGCAGGTTCAAGATCGCAAGAGTTTGAACAGCGTTTGCAAGGCGTAAGCTATGAGCAAATCGCAGCACAAGGCGGTGGCATAGCAAGCACGGTTAAAGCCACAAGAGCAGCCGACCGTGAACAATTGTTTGTTGATGCAAAAGATCGCTTAAATACGTTATTAAAAGAAGGTGTAACCACCGTTGAAATAAAGTCTGGCTATGGGCTAGATACTGAAAACGAGATAAAAATATTAGAAGTCGCTCGTTTATTAGGTCAACATCACCCTATTGATATTAAAACTACTTTTTTAGGGGCGCATGCTCTACCGGCTGAATACAAAGGCCGTGCTGATGAATATATTGATTTAGTGTGTACTGACATGCTTGATCAGGTAGTGGCTAATAATCTTGCTGATGCAGTCGATGTATTTTGTGAAAATGTTGGGTTTAGTTATTCGCAAACCAAACGTGTTTTCCAGGCGGCTAAAAAGCATAACCTCCCAGTAAAATGCCATGCTGAGCAGCTATCTAATCAACAGGGTGCTAAGCTGGTGGCGCAGTTTAATGGCCTTTCGGCGGATCATATTGAGCATCTAGATGAAGAGGGTGTAAAAGCCATGGCAGACGCTGGGACGGTAGCGGTGTTATTGCCAGGTGCATTTTATTTTTTAAGAGAAACTAAATTCCCACCTATTGAAATACTTAATCAATATAAAGTACCGATAGCTATTGCGAGTGATTTTAACCCAGGTACTTCACCGCTATGCTCAGTGCACTTGATGATGAACATGGCATGCACATTGTTTAGATTAACACCTGAGCAAGCATTAGCTGGTGTTACTCGAAATGCAGCTAAAGCACTAGGGTTAGACGACCGTGGTATTTTAAAGGTTGGCGCAAGAGCTGATATTGCGCATTGGCAAATAAGTCATCCATCACAATTAAGTTACCAATTTGGCGTAAATAAACTGTTAAATTTATGGATTTTGGGTAGAATTAATTAGTTTGTATTATTTTTACCCACATATAACTTGGTTTAAACTTTTTTAGCGAATACGGATGCCGTTAATTTGAACATACTAACCGACAGTAATTTCCCAATATTTTTTAGTGGTGCACTATTAATGGCGATGATCGCCACTTTATTTGCTGTTAAAAATACCAGTATTAAATTTAGTTATTTATGCACAGCTGCTGTTGGTTTAGCTATTTTAAGCAGCGGTGCGGCTTGGCTTGCTATTTTACTAGCCTTTGGGTTTTGCTTTCACTTATGGCAAGCATTTGAGCGAAATAATTGGAGCATGATAATTACCAGCTCAATGGCTGGTCTTTTATTTGTTGTTCTATTTTCAGCTCATTTATTATTGGAAGTTCCGCTATTTTGGGTTGTGTTAGCAATATTATTATTAGCTATTGTTGGCTTTTTAAATGATGAAAGTGCTGAAATAGAAGTCGTTATAGAGCCAGAACCTGAAGGTGATGCATTTATTGAAGAGTCTCCGCTTTCAGTTTTTGCAGATAGAAAACAGTTACGCCAAGGTTACTATACATGGTGCGACAACAAACAAATAAGCGCAGCGTTAATCGTTATTCGCCTTGAAGGCTTTGAGCAAGTTAACCAGCATATTGGACGCGACTTTGGCGATATACTGTTAGCGCAATCGGCTAATCGAATAAAAGAGCTACTTTCAAGTGACGAAATAGTGACTTTAACTGGACAAGAAAAGCTAGCCCACTTAGGGGGTCTTAACTTTGCATTTATTTGTAGTTTCGCGAATCAAAAACACTTACATGAATTAGTTATTGACCAAATACTGGGTGCAACGCTTAAGCCATTTAATGTTGCTAACTGCACTGTAGAAGTAAAAGCGAGAGCGAGTTATGTTGATTGTAATGAGCAAGATAACAACTTTGATAATTTAATATCGTACGCATACCTAGCACTCGATAGCCACCCAGATCGCAAGGTTGTGCCTTATCATCAACAAATGATGATTGAATTGCGAGAGCAACAAGCGCGACTAAAGGAATTAGCAAATATTGATTTTTCGAGCGAGTTAGAGCTTTATTTTCAGCCTATTATTTGTAACGAAAACGGTCAAATTGAGTTTTTAGAATTACTACTGCGTTGGCAGCACCCTAAGCAAGGGATTTTATCCGCTAACAGGTTTATCGACGACATTAGAATTGCAGGGCTTGGTTATCCACTCGCTAAATTTGTAATAGAGAGAGCTGCTGAGCTTGCAATGGCGCTTAGAATAGAAGGTATTTCTATACCGCTTAGCATTAACGTATTTGGTCCTGAAATGCTTAACGAAGAGTTTATTGAATTTGTTGATGTTGTTTTAAGTGAGCATCACTTGGAAGCTGGCGATTTAATTGTTGAATGCCCTTTGCATATTTTTGCGGGACTAGATGATAAAGGCAGAGGCATGATCGCAAGGCTTAATAACATAGGCTTAAAAGTATGTGTTGATGGACTTGGTGATAACCCGGTACTGCTTTCTAAGTTACCAAGCTTAGCGGTAGAGTATATTAAGGTTTCACCTTCACTCACTGCTGACTTTAGTAATCAAAATAATATACGCAGTTTAGTTAGCGGAATGGTTGAAATGCATAACCAACAAAAAACAAAAGTGATTTTTGAAGGGGTAGAAACACTTGAGCAACTTAAGTTTGTAAAAAGCTTAAAAGGTTATGCTGCCCAAGGTTATTACTTTGGTCACCCGCTAAGTAGTATTGGTTTAATGAGCTGGCTAAAAGAGTGGCGATTAGTTCAACAGCGCTAAGTGTTTTCTTTGGCTTGTAGATAGCTATTCACAAGTGCACTGATCACTTGTCCTACATGGGCAGCACCGGCCTCAACTCCGTTAGGGTGCTGGCTAGGCGCTGCTTCACATAAATGTAAGTACTTAGAGTCGCGATGGTTTGCTGCTAAATGCACAAAGTGCTCAGTGTCATTCACACTAAATCCGCAACATGTGTACGCACTCACCGGCATGTAAGTAATACTATCTAAATCAACTTCAATACCCAGTGGTAAATCGTTAAAATTACTTAATGCGTTTTCAATTGCCTGCGTGAGTGTAGTTTTTCGCTTAACTTGTATTGATTGATAGCTATCAAACGTAAAGTTAGCTTCACTCATTGCATCTATAATTGCTTGATTGTTTTTTATCTCATGTAAGCCAATAACGTGGTAATTACTTAGATGTTGCTCGTTATAAGCGTAGCGAAAGCCATTGCCGCTATGGCGACCTTCACATTCTCTAAAGTCGGCATGAGGGTCAAAGTTGATAGCATTAATAGGTGTATTTTTTGACTTACTCAGGGCACGGATAATTCCCAAGCAATTGTTATGACCTCCGCCAATAACGATTGGCTCAAGCCCTGCTTTAAAAATAAGGCTCAATACCGACTCTACGCGTTCATCAAGCTGTTGGCATAAATCTCGTAATTGAGTTAACTGCTGGCCTTGCTGATTATTAAGCTGGTTGCTTTGCGCCATTAAATCATCAGTATTAACTTCACCCAATAAAAGCACTTTTTGAGTGGCAATAAATTGATTGTGAGGTTGGTTTAAAAAGCGTTTTAAAAAAGCCGGCCATGCTTCGTTTGCACCGCCATTTCCTAAGTTTGCTTTTGGGCCGATATCTTCGCAAATACCCAGAAGTACATAGCGGATACCAAATTGAGCAGCGTCAACAAGTGCTTGTTGCAGGTTTACTTGGGTGTCGAGCAAGGCCATTGATTGCCATGCTTTTTTCTCATTTGCGCGGGTAGAGCAAAGTGTTCTAACCGCGCTTTCATCATATACTTTTAAATGGGAAGTCACGTTATACTTCTACAACTTCCAACTCTAATTCTTCTGCAGATAAAACAATGCCTGTGCTATCAGCATAAATAAAGTCGTCATCAAAAAATGATACCCCAGCAAAGTTAACGCCTATAGCATCTTCACCAGCACCTTCGCTGTCGGCTGCAACAGGGATTGAAGCAATTGCTTGAATGCCTAAATCAAGCTCTTCAAGCTCATCAACGTGGCGTACTGCGCCGTAAACAACAATACCATTCCAGTTGTTTTCAAGTGCTAGCTCAGCCAGTTCAATGTCGATTAGTGCGCGACGAGTTGAGCCGCCACCATCAATAAGAAGTACTAGGTCTGTACCATCTTGAGAAAGTAATTCGCGGATGAGTTCATTATTTTCAAAACATTTAACCGTTTTAATGCGGCCACCAAAGCTGTGTCGACCACCAAAGTTGATGAACATAGGCTCTAGCACGTCAACCACGTCAGCAAAGTGGTCGCATAAATCAGAAGTGCTGTAATCCATTATTTTATCCTCAAAAGGTACATTAATTTATATCTCAGTATACCCTCCTTATAAGCAATAACAACGACTTAATCGCAGTAAATTTAGGCAAAACAAGCGCTAAATCATTAATCGCAATAATAGTGTATTAAAAGCGTCACTCAATTGTTATTTACAACACATAAGCTAAATCGGTGTTCATATGTTATGCGATGAGGGATGGTGATGAATAATAATATGCTTAAAAAGGTAACTCAGATAGATGAGCAATTATTTTTAACTTTGTTTAATTGCAATTCACCGAGGTGGTTTAAAACAATGGCCTTTGGTTTGTCTAAAAGCGGTGATGGTGGGCTTTATATATTAATATGCTTAGCAGTGTGGTGGCTTAGTAATAATGAACAGCACCAATTATTGCCTGTCACTATATTAATTGGTTTTGCTATAGAAAGACCTATTTACCTACTAGCTAAAAATAGATTTGCTCGGATCCGTCCATGCGACTGCTTAGTAACAAATGCCTATATAGTACCAAGCGATAAATTTAGTTTACCATCGGGTCACAGTGCTGCAGCTTTTTTAGTGGCAATTATATTAAGCCATTTTTTCCCAGAATATGCATTACTACTATTTAGTTGGGCTACCGGCGTTGCTATGTCTCGTGTGGTATTGGGTGTGCACTTTCCTGCTGATATTATAATAGGCGCAACGATTGGTAGTTTTTGTGGTTTATTTGCGTTAGCACTCGTGGTGCCTGCATGAAAATATTGTATGGAGTACAAGGTACCGGTAATGGTCATATAACGCGCGCTCGGGTTATGGCAAGCTGCTTTAATAAGCTCGGTATTGATGTTGATTATGTGTTTTCAGGGCGCGCAAATAAAGATTACTTTGATATGCACGAATTCTCAGATTATAAAGCGTATCGTGGTTTGTCGTTTAACACTGAAAATGGGCAAGTTAAAAATTTAAAAACACTTAAAAACATGCGAATTTGTAAGTTGGTGAGTGATATAAAATCGCTTGAGATAAAACAGTACGATTTTGTACTTAACGACTTTGAGCCTGTTACAGCATGGGCTGCAAAACGGGCAGGTATACCCGTTATTGGCATTAGTCACCAAGCAGCATTTTTGTCAGATAACGTACCTATGTTTGGTCGTGGCGTCCTGAGAAAATCACTTATCAAGCATTATGCACCAGCGACTACCTACTTAGGCGTGCACTGGCAACCATTTGCAAATAATATAATACCGCCTTTTATTGCTCATCATAATCACGACAACCCTGTAGCAGTAATGAACAAGGTATTGGTATATTTACCTTTCGAAAACTTAGATAGCGTTGTTGATTATTTAAAAGACTTTCCCGAAAAAGAATTTTATTGCTATCACCCAAATGCCAGCAATCAGTCTTTTGGACATATACATTTACGAGCCCCTTCACGTTCTGGCTTTTTAAACGACTTAGCAAACACAAGTGGTGTTGTTGGTAACGCGGGATTTGAGCTTGCCAGTGAAGCGCTTAAGTTAGGTAAAAAGTTACTATTAAAGCCTTTAGATGGTCAGTTTGAGCAAGCAGCAAATGCACAAACTTTATTTGCCATGGGCATGGCGCATGTTATGAACTATTTAAACCCACAAGCCCTTGATGATTGGAATAGCGCGCCGCAAAACAAGCAAATAAATTACCCCAGCGATCCCGCGCCTTTAATTGATTGGTTGGTTAAACAACAATGGAATAACACACAATCGTTACATAAAGGTTTGTGGGATAGTGTCGCCTTATAGCCATCACATTTAAACTGTTTAGAATTACCAATAATAAAAAGTTAAATTAATTAGTCGCTGTTGATCTATTAGCTATAATACAAATGCATATTTAAAAAAGGCGTTAGCGATGAATTTTTTACAAAACTTAACAATTAAACGACGTTTACAACTAAACGCAGTCGTTGTTGGTTTAGCAATGGTGGTCCTTTTATGCGTGATTATTTTTGAATCACGTACAACCTTGAGCTTAAACAAGACTATTCAATTAGCAGAAGAGCTCAACGTACATGCATTAGCATTGCGTAAACATGAAAAAAACTTTTTGTTTTATAAACAAGAAGACGCGTTAACTGCATTTGAAACGGATTTTGAGCAGTTAAGTGATAAAGTAAAAAAGTTACAACAGTTAATGGCTAACCAAAGTATCGCACAGGAGCAGGTCCAGCGCTTTGAGCAACTAATAAATAGCTATAATAATGATTTTGAAACTGTTGTTAAGCTTCAAAAAGAGATTGGTTTAACCCCGACCGACGGGTTATATGGCAAGCTTAGAAGCTCGGTTCATGAAGTTGAGCAACTATTAAAAGAGCAGCAAAATTACCAACTGCTGTCGTCAATGCTGCAACTAAGACGCTCAGAAAAAGATTTCATGCTGAGATTTGATATTAAGTACCTAGGGCGTTTTAATGAGGGAATTAATACATTTAAGCAGCAGGTAGCTGCAGCACAGCTGCCAAGCGACTATAAAGCACAAATTAATCCTTTGATTGATATATACCAAAGCGAATTTCAAACACTTGTGCAGGCGCAAACTAAGCTAGGGCTAGATCTTGAGTCAGGCGCACTTGGAGTAATGCGTGACAGTGTAGATAAAAGCGACGCCATTGTTTCTAAAATCGTTAAAGACACTAAGTTACAAGTAGAGCAAAGTGTAGAGCAGGCTCAATTTTTAGCTATTTTGGTATTTGTGATTGCAGGTGTGATTGTATTAGCACTCGTTTATTTTACAAGCCACTCCATTATTGTACCTATTGAGCGGGTTTATCACACCATTAACGATATTCGTCGTAATAATGATTTGAGCGTGATGATAGAGCAAACTGGTAAAGACGAAATTACCACCATGACGGTCGACTTTAATAGCTTAATAGGCGATTTTAAGAACTTAATTAACGAAGTTAATGGTGCTTTAAACACGCTTAATGTAGCAACAGAGCATTTATCACAAAGTACCGCAGCAACAAGCTCTGGTATGCAAGAGCAACTACATGAAGCCGACATGGTTGCAACGGCAGCCACCGAAATGCAGGCGACGATTCAGGATATTTCACATAATACTGAGGCGGCTGCGAAAAAAGCAGAGTCAACAAATTTAAGTGCACAACAAGGGCGTAGTGAAGTAGATTCTACCGTTAAGCACATTAGGGCCCTATCTGATTCGCTGGGGAATGCATCAAATGTAGTGTCGCAACTTGAAAAAGATGGTGAAACAATTGGTTCAGTGCTTGATGTAATTCGAGGAATTGCAGATCAAACAAATTTACTTGCACTTAATGCGGCAATAGAAGCGGCCCGTGCTGGTGAGTATGGTCGTGGTTTTGCTGTTGTTGCAGATGAGGTTCGTTCATTAGCAAAGCGTACTCAAGAGTCTACAAGTGAGATTGAAGGTATTATAAGTACCTTACAGCAGCGTACTCAAGAAGTGGTGAGTATTATGCACAAATGTCGCTCTCAAGGTGATGAAAGTGCCTCGCAAGCAATTAAAGCAGGTGAGCTATTAGGCGCAATTACTGAAGATGTACAAACAATAATGGAAATGAGCTCTCAAATAGCAGTTGCTATTGATGAGCAAAGCCAAGTGGCATCAGAGGTTAATAAAAATGTAGTAAGAATTCGCGATATTGCACAAGACGCAACTGAACACGCTGCTAACAATGCGCAAACAAGTGAAGAGGTCTCTGAGCAGGCTCGCGTTCTGTTCACTGCAATTGATAAATTTAAGGTTTAATAACGCTTAATAGAACGGGCCTATAAAGTTTAAGGAACAAATTTTATAGGCACGCTATCTTTACTTTTTTCGTGTTCAGTTACCCGCGCTAAATATTCACTCCACAATGTATCTTGTTGCTGTTGTAGTTTTTCAAAGTAGCGCCAGCTAAATAGTCCGCTGTTATGGCCATCGTCAAAATCTAAACGAAGTGCGTAATGCCCAACAGGTACAATACTTTTTATTCCTACAGCTTGCTTATTAAGTACTAGCTTCATTGGGCCAGAGCCATGGCCCTGCACTTCAGCTGAAGGGGAGTGTACACGTAAAAACTCACAGCCAAATACAGCTTTACTGTCATCATCAAAGTAAACATCTAGATTTTTACTTACACTGTGGTAATGCACTTTTGTTACGTGTTTCATTTAATATATCCCATTAAAAAGCCCCCAATCTGGAGGCTTTTAGTATAACGTTTATATTCGTTTTATAGAATAAAGCGGCTTAAGTCTTCATCTTCAACAAGTGCACCTAAGTGTTTTTCAACGTAAGCGGCGTCGATTACTAATGACGAGCCTGCTTTTTCAGAAGCATCGTATGAAATTTCTTCCATCAATCTTTCCATTACAGTGTGTAAACGACGAGCACCGATGTTTTCGGTTTTCTCGTTAACTTGCCAAGCTGCTTTGGCAATACGTTCAATTGCATCGTCGCTAAACTCAATCGATACCTGCTCAGTTTTAAGCAGCTCTCGTTGTTGCTCGGTAAGCGATGCATGAGGCTCTGTAAGGATGCGTTTAAAGTCATCTGCAGTAAGTGCTTCAAGTTCTACTCGAATCGGTAAGCGGCCCTGTAGCTCTGGGATCATATCTGATGGCTTTGCCATCTGAAACGCACCAGAGGCAATAAACAGCATATGGTCAGTTTTAACCATTCCGTGCTTAGTATTTACAGTTGAACCTTCAATTAGCGGTAGTAAGTCGCGCTGAACACCTTCTCGGCTCACATCTGGACCTGAAGAATCGCCGCGCTTACAAATTTTGTCTATTTCATCAATAAACACAATACCGTTTTGCTCTACTGCAAAAATAGCTTGCTCTTTTAGCTCTTCAGGATTTACTAATTTAGCGGCTTCTTCTTCCGTTAATAGTTTGAAGGCTTCTTTGATTTTTAGTTTACGCTTAGTGCGCTTATCGCCGCCCATGTTTTGAAACATGCTTTGTAGCTGGTTGGTCATATCTTCCATACCAGGAGGCGCCATAATTTCTACGTTTGGTTGTGCTTGAGCTAAATCGATTTCAATTTCTTTATCATCTAGCTGACCTTCACGTAGCTTTTTACGGAACGTTTGGCGAGTTGATGAGTTATCATCACGCTGCGTTTCGCCGTATTGATCTTTCGCTGGTGGTAAAAGGGCATCTAAAATGCGCTCTTCTGCTGCTTCTTCGGCGCGATGTTTAAATTTCTTAGTCTGCTGTTCGCGAGTCATTTTAATTGATACATCGACTAAATCGCGGATGATAGTCTCAACTTCTTTACCAACATAGCCAACTTCAGTGAACTTAGTCGCTTCTACTTTAATAAAGGGTGCGTTAGCAAGTTTTGCTAATCGGCGGGCAATTTCTGTTTTACCTACACCGGTTGGACCAATCATTAAAATGTTTTTTGGTGTTACTTCGCTGCGTAAATCTTCTTTGAGTTGCATGCGGCGCCAGCGGTTACGAAGTGCGATAGCCACTGCTTTTTTTGCTTTAGCCTGACCTATAATGTGCTGATCTAGCTCGTGAACAATTTCTCTTGGGGTCATATCAGACATGATAGTTCCTATTATAATTCTTCGATTGTTTGGAAGTTATTAGTAAATACGCAGATGTTGCCTGCAATAGTTAAGCTTTTCTCTACTATTTCACGAGCGCTTAAATCTGTATTTTCTAAAAGGGCGGTTGCAGCTGATTGTGCAAAGTTACCACCACTGCCAATTGCAATTAGGTCGTTTTCAGGTTGAACCACATCGCCATTACCGGTAATAATTAAAGAGGCTGTTTCGTCTGCTACAGCGAGCAGCGCTTCGAGTTTTCGAAGTGCACGATCGCTGCGCCAATCTTTAGCCATTTCTACTGCAGCTTTAGTTAGGTTGCCTTGGTGCATTTCTAATTTGCTTTCAAAGCGTTCGAAAAGAGTGAAGGCATCAGCAGTACCGCCGGCAAAACCAGCGATTACTTTGCCATTATAAAGACGTCGAACTTTGCGGGCGTTGCCCTTCATTACGGTGTTACCAAGTGAAACTTGGCCATCGCCGCCAATTACAACTTTGTCGCCGCGGCGAACACTTACGATAGTAGTCATGTTATTCCTCATCATCGAGCTGCAGAGGCAACTCGTAAAAAACGATTATGATGAGGTTATATGGGTGAATGGTTTATTTTCAAGTCCAGCCCCAAATTCCGCAGCCGACTATTTTTACACGTTTAAGTTTGTTTTTATCGCTTTCGGCTTGGCGTTTGGTTTTATAAGGACCTAAACGTACTTTATACCAAGTACCATTGCTGCCTTCAGCCTGTTTTATCTCAGAAATGAGCCCTGCAAATGCGATTTTAGCTTTTAACGATTCAGCTTGTGCATGAGTTCTGAAAGAACCGCACTGCATAACATAAGGACCTTTTTGCTCAAGTTCTTTTACTTCAACTTGAATCTCGTGGTTTCTAATTTCTTTAATAAATTCAGGTGTGCGTGGAATAACAACTTCCACTTTTGCGGGCGCAGATGGGTGTGCTTGTTTTTCGACAAGTTTTGGATCGGCATTACTTTTAATAAACCATAGTGTGTAGGCAAAACCACCTACAAGTAAGATGGCTATAACGGCTAAAAGAATAGGAAATGGTTTTTTAGCGGGTGCATTTTTTTTACTGTTTCTGCCTGCAGGCTTTTTATTAATATAATCGTGCTGTGCCATGGTGTTATTTTGGCCTTAACCTAAATCATGTCTATAGGGTCTACGTCTAAGCTCCAGCGTACTTTTTGTGCAAGTTTACTGGTACTTAAATAATCAACCATTTGCGCAAGGTACTGATGTAATATGCGGCGATCTTGCGCTTGAATATGTAATTGAAAACGATACATACCTGCGACTTTTTCAAGTGGAGCAGGGATCGGACCGAGCAATTGTATACCAGATACCCCATTCACAGGAACCAAATCCGTCAAAAAATCGACGACTAGCTTAATGCTATGTCCTTGTGCACGCACAATGGCCATATTTGTAATGGGCGGTAAGTCAGCATCATCGCGCTCACTAAGAGCAAAGCGGGCAAAGTCTTGGTAGCCATTATTAACTAAGTCTTGTAAAAGAGGGTGTTCTGGAAAGTGTGTTTGTAATAACACTTGACCAGGCTCTCCTGAACGCCCAGCACGCCCCGCTACTTGGGTGACTAATTGCGCTAAGTGTTCTGTCGCCCTAAAGTCGCATGAGTATAAGCCGCTATCTACATCTAAAATTATAACAAGGCTTACATCTGCAAAGTGATGGCCTTTGGCAAGCATTTGTGTTCCCACTAAAATGCGTGCGCCTCCTAGGTTGATTTCATCAAGTGCTTTTTCAAGGCTACCTTTACGACGAGTTGAATCGCGATCTATACGAGTAACAGGTGTATCAGGAAATTCGGTAGATAAAAACTCTTCAATTTGCTCTGTGCCTTTACCGTTAGGGAATATTTGTGTGCTCCCGCAATCAGGACATTGGTGAGGGACAGGGTACTGGTCGCCACAGTGATGACAGATCATTTGTCCAATCGCTTTATGAAATGTAGCGCTGGTACTACAGCGTTTACATTCGCTCAACCAACCGCACTCATGACAAATTAGGGTTGGCGAGAAACCTCGGCGATTTAAAAATACCATAACCTGTTTACCGCGATTTAAATGCTGGCGCATAGTAGCAAGGCTTGCGTGGGCAATACCCGCTTGGTCGGGTTGGCCTTTCATATCGAGTAACTTAAATTGGTTGTCGGTCGCTGTTTGTGCACGCTCAGTTAAGCTTAATAGCTGGTATTTGTTATTAATTGCCTTGTGAAGTGTTTCAAGAGCGGGTGTAGCGCTGCCTAATATAAGCGGGATTTTATGCTGAAAAGCTCTGTAAGCGGCTAAATCACGGGCATGGTAACGAAGGGTATCTTGTTGTTTAAATGACGAGTCGTGCTCTTCATCAACAACAATCATGCCTAGTTTTAAAAATGGCAGAAAAATACTCGAACGCGTCCCAATAACTATCGCACAACTGCCTTTTTCGCAAAAGCGCCATGTTTGTAAGCGTTCGTTATCGGTAAGTGCTGAGTGCCAAAGCATAATGGGTGTATCAGGAAAGCGGCGACGAAAACGGTTTACAGTTTGTGGCGTTAAACCTATTTCTGGCACTAATACTAATGCTTGCTCACCACGTTTTAATACTTCTTCTAGGCACTGTAAATACACTTCTGTTTTACCACTGCCAGTGACGCCTTCTAATAAAAAGCTGCTAAATCCAGTACTTTGATTTATTGCTGTACAGGCAACCGCTTGTTCTTTATTAAGTATAGGTTTGCTACCGACAGTTGGTACAACGCTTTGCCATTGGTTATCGTGTTCAATAGTTTGCGTCATAAGCTCTTTATCTATTAGGCTATCTATTGTTTTTTTACTAAAGCCCAGTGCCTTTAACTCAGTTAACGATGACTTACCTGATTGCGATAACTGTTTTAATAAGTTGAGCTGTGTTTTAGCTTTTAATGACGGTACTTTCGCGCCTTTTTCAGTTAAAGCAACCATATTAATACTGGTTTTATCAGGTGATTCACCTTGGCGAAGTACAGCGGGTAGCGCTATATGAATAGTTTCGCCTAAAGGATAGCAATAATAGCGCGCGGTAAAGCTAAGGAGATCTAGGTGCTGAGTACTTAAAATAGGGGCGTCGTCTATTACCTCTATAATATTCTTAATTTTATCTAAAGGGACGTCGGTACTGCTTTTAATACCCAGAACAACAGCCACTTTTTTTTGGTTACCAAAAGGTACCAAAACGCGCATACCGGGTAGTAAAGGCGTTGAGAGGCCGCTGAGCTGTTCTTCTATTTTATAATCAAAGGTGCGTGGGAGCGGGACTTTAATAGCAACTTCAACAAAACTCATAACAACTCAACCCGTAAAATTAATGCTGTAATGTACTAAAATTACCGTAAAAAACCTACTAGCAATAGTGCTTGAGGCAGAGATTGTTCACTTTTTTGGCTAAAACATAAATAAATACTTGTGTAGGGGAACGTTGTTGGATAAAATCCGCCACCAACAAATTTGTTTTAACGACGTATGGTGCCAGACTTCGGGTTTGGAGAGCGATGCGGCCTTAACTAGAGGTTCCTATGAAAGAAGGTATTCACCCTAAGTACGAAGTAATTTCTGCAACATGTTCATGCGGAAACAAATTCGAAACTAGCTCAACTCTTTGTAAAGACATTCACTTAGACGTATGTTCTGCGTGTCACCCGTTTTACACTGGTAAGCAAAAGATTTTAGACACTGGCGGCCGTGTTGATCGCTTCAACAAGCGCTTCGGTGCACTTAGCAGCAAGAAGTAATTATTGCTGTTTAGTTAAAAAAAGCACCTTAGGGTGCTTTTTTTGTGCCTAAAATTTGCCATTTATTACCTCATTTAGCTAACTTTGGATATATCCCTCTTTGCATAACTATTTCCTATTCTTATTCTGAGTATGCATAAACCTTTACAGACAAATCGATAGATATTCTCTATATTTTAAATAGTACAATTTTTAACTAGGTTGATAAAAGTAGCTAACGTGGGCTTATCTGTTTTTAAAGTAGAGTAGTAGGCTGTTATTTAAGTTTATGGTGATACTTTATACATACATTTTTTTAATATTTCACTAGGCATAAAAGCACCTTAAAACTTACTTTTTAGGTGAATTTTTATTTATTAAATGTTTATATAATCCTGCAAAGTTACTGAAAAACCTCTTAAAATTAAAGGATATAGCATATAACAGGATAGACCTGATATTGCTTGGAATTTAAAAATAATAAGGGTATCGTACCCCAAGACTCCACCTCTCACTTTAACTTAAATTGCAGGATACCATCGCGTTATGTCTGACTTTCGTGAACAAGCACTACATTATCACTCACACCCCGTACCTGGTAAAATTAGCATTGAGCTAACAAAGCCTGCTGAAACAGTTCAAGACTTAGCCCTAGCTTATAGCCCTGGCGTTGCCGAACCTGTACGTGAAATTGCCGCAGATCCTGCAAATGCATATAAATATACCGGTAAAGGTAATATGGTTGCGGTTATCACTAATGGTACTGCAATTCTCGGACTTGGTAATTTAGGCCCGTTAGCGTCTAAACCTGTAATGGAAGGTAAAGCGTTATTGTTCAAACGTTTCGCTGGCCTTGATTCAATTGATATTGAAGTTAAGCACCGTACGACAGAAGACTTTATTAATACGGTTGCCAATATTGCCGATACATTCGGTGGTATTAACCTTGAAGATATTAAAGCACCAGAGTGTTTTGAAATTGAAAAAGCATTAATAGAGCGTTGTAGCATTCCTGTTTTTCATGATGATCAACACGGAACTGCGATTGTAACGGCTGCGGGCATGTTAAATGCGTTAGAAGTACAAGGTAAGTCAATTGAAGATGCAATTATTGTATGTTTAGGTGCAGGCGCTGCCGCTGTTGCGTGTATGGAGCTGTTGATTAAGTGCGGAGCACTGCGCGAACACATTTATATGCTTGACCGCAAAGGTGTTATTCATACCCGCCGCGATGATTTAAATGAATATAAACAGCTTTTTGCTAACAATACCGATAAGCGTACATTGCAAGATGTAATTGCAGATGCTGATGTGTTTGTAGGTGTTTCTGGCCCTAACTTATTAGCGGCTGAAGATTTAAAGCTAATGGCTGAAAAACCAGTTGTGTTTGCATGTTCAAACCCAGATCCTGAGATTGATCCTGCACTTGCGCACGGCGCACGTAACGATTTAATTATGGCAACAGGGCGCTCTGATTACCCTAATCAGGTTAACAATGTTTTATGTTTCCCGTTTATTTTCCGTGGTGCGCTTGATGTGCGTGCAAGCGCTATTAACGATGAAATGAAAATTGCTGCAGTTGAGGCTATCCGTAGTATTGCTAAAGAGCCTGTACCTGCAGAAGTTTTAAAAGCAGCAGGCGTAGATAAATTAGAGTTTGGTGCACAGTATATTATACCAAAACCAATGGACCCTCGTTTACTGCCGCGTATAGCAAGAGCTGTTGCCCTAGCTGCTGTTGAGTCAGGTGTTGCGCAAATTGATTTGCCAGAAAATTATATGCAGTAAATCTATACAGTAGAGCTATGCAATAAAATTTAGACATAAAAAAACCTCAGTAATTACTGAGGTTTTTTTGTCTTTGTAATATTTATTCTTCGTTTAAAACGGGTACTTCTAGACCCATTTCTTGCATTATTTTTTTAACTTCTTCTGGCACTTTTTCGGCGTTATCTTTACGTAAGTCATCGTCATTTGGTAAAGGTTGGCCAGTAAAAGCATGCAAAAATGCCTCACATAGCAATTCACTATTTGTAGCATGGCGAAGGTTATTGATTTGACGACGTGTACGTTCGTCAGTTAATACCTTTAATACATTTAGCGGGATCGAAACGGTGATCTTTTTAACTTGCTCTGATTTTTTACCGTGTTCTGCGTATGGGTGAATATACTCACCATTCCATTTAGCCATAAGATGTATCGTTGCCTCAGATTATTAATTTCTCACACGGTATAAAAAGCGTGTAAATATGCGTGAAATTCTATCGATTTAAAAAAGATAGTCAAATAATAGATACCGATCTATCTTAATAAGCCTATTGTGAGTGTAAAGATAAGCACACTTTTGTGAGCTAAAATGTGTTATTCGCAGAGGCTCCTTCTACTTATAGCCATCTAGAGCTTTAAAATACTTTGACTTATCAAAACGGATAACTTACTCTTTTGGACGTCTAAACATCCAAATTAATCAGGTGACGAATATGAGCGAAAAAAACAAAGCAACCATTGCTGTACGTAACGGCGTTGATGCTGATAAACATCATGGTGCGGTGGTACCGCCAATTTATTTATCGACTACTTATTCGTTTGCCGACTTTGATACTAAGCGTGAGTATGATTATGGTCGTAGCGGTAATCCTAATCGTGATATTTTAGCTGAGACGCTTGCTAAGCTTGAAGGTGGCGCTCGTGGCATAATTACGGCCACTGGTATGGCTGCCGTGCATTTAGCTACTCAGCTACTTAACAGTGACGACACGTTAGTAATTCCACATGATTGTTATGGTGGAAGCTATCGTTTATTTACATCGTTACAAAAACGCGGACTATTGAAGCTTGAAGTATTAGATTTAACAAAAGAAGAAAGCCTTCAACAAATTTTAGCAATTAAACCTAAGCTTATTTGGATAGAGACTCCAAGTAACCCAGTACTTCGTTTAACCGATATTAAAGCGGTTACCGATGTTGCTAAGCAATGCGGTGCATTGGTTGCCGCAGATAACACGTTTTTGTCTCCTGCCTTACAAAACCCTATTAAGTTTGGTGTAGATATTGTGGTGCATTCAACTACTAAATATATTAACGGGCACTCAGATGTAGTGGGCGGCGCTGTTATTGCTGCAACACAAGAGCTTGGTGATGAGCTTGCTTGGTGGGCAAATAATATCGGTATTACGGGCGCCCCTTTTGATAGTTATTTAACGCTTCGTGGTCTACGTACTTTAAATGTGCGCTTAAGGCAGCACCAAGAAAATGCGCTAGCAATAGCTAAGTACCTTGAAAGCTCCAATTTTGTAAGCCAAGTTTACTATCCAGGACTTGAGTTACATCCTCAACATGAGCTTGCTAAAGCACAACAACTTGGCTTTGGTGGCATGGTTAGTTTTGATATTAAAGGCGATATAAACGACGCTGCAGCATTTTTAACTAGTCTTAAAACGTTTAGTTTAGCTGAGTCACTAGGTGGCGTAGAGAGTTTAATTTGTCACCCCGCAACTATGACGCACGCAGGCATGGAGGCAAAGGCACGTTTAGAGGCGGGTGTGGGCGATACGCTTATTCGTATTTCGGTTGGGATTGAAGATATACACGATTTAATAGCTGACTTTGAACGAGTATTTGAACTTGTAAAACCAGGGCAAAATAAAAATGTTGGCCGTGTAGGCAAAGGTGCAGGCACTTCTGGTGGAAACGTTAAATTAAGTGTAGCCCGTCCAGCGCTTTGGTAAGTAATACCAATCCGCAATAATACCTAATCAATTTGAGGGATTAAACCGCACGATAACATCGTTAAAAATTCCTAATATAGAACAACTAAATAACGAAATTTTTGCCTTGTTATCGATACGGTTTTCTTACCTCAAAATAGACAACTTAATTAAGCGAATTGGTATAAATATGGTCAATTGTGTACATAAATTTGGTGGTTCAAGCTTAAGCTCTAGTGAGCGCTATCAAAGCGTAGCTAAAATAATTATTGGGCATACTCAGCCGGGCGACTGTGTTGTGGTATCTGCTGCAGGTAAGACTACAGATACACTTGTGTCGTTGTGGCAAAGTTATCAGCTGCAAGACACGCAAGCTGTCGCTGATATTTTACTGCAGTTAAATAACCATCAAAGCGATTTAATTGAGCAGTTATTACAAGCTGATTTAAAGCGCTGCGCACTTAGAACACTAAATACCGAGCTTAGTAATATTGCAGAACTTGCTCAAGCTGAGCAGTTGAAAGAGGCTGCGTTACTTGCGCATGGGGAACTGTGGTCAGCACGTTTACTCGCTACTTATTTACAGCAGTTAAATATTGAGGCGTGTGCTCAAGATGCCCGTAGTCTTTTTACCTTGAACGATGGTGAATTAATGCATGCGCAAAATGCGCAGCAATGTCGACAGTCAATTTTGCCTAATAAGATAAATGTTGTTACTGGGTTTATTGCCGCTGATACGAAAGGTGAGACCGTAACACTTGGACGCAACGGTAGCGATTATAGTGCAACACTACTTGCAAATTACTGTAATGCTAAGCAAGTATGTATTTGGACCGATACACAGGGAGTGTTTAGCACTGATCCTCGTAAGGTAAAAAAAGCGATTAAGTACGGCAAAATTTGTCGCGGACAAGCTAATATATTAGCTCGTTTGGGTAACCCTGTATTACATGCAAAAACACTATCGCCACTTAAAAACAGCGATATTAAGCTAGCTGTTCGTAGTAGTTTTGATGTGCAAGCAAGCCCAACAGATATAGTAAAAGAAGGTTCAGCAAAGAAAAAGCGTTTTATAACCACGCTGCAAAATGTTGATTTGTTAATGGTTGAAGGATTAAGTGAAGGTGAGGTCGCAAGCGTTAGTCAGCTTATTCAGCATAGCCTTCATCATTTTAACCATAATGGTGAAGTGTATTTAGTAGTACCGGCTGCACAAACATATCAAGTTATTAATTACTTTGCTGGTAGAGCTAATATTAGTGAGTCAAATTTAAATGGCTGTGCAATTATTGCCCCTGAGCAAGACGTTAGCGTATTAAAACTGCAAGCTTTAGAAGTATTAGCTGAGCAGACTATAAAACCGCGTTTTGTGCATCAAGATAATGGTTATGTTTTATTACTAACAGACCAATTTATAGATAGCGATATACAAAGCGCCTTACACGATAAGCTAATCAATAAAGGCCAAGAAATAGCCGTTATAGTTGCGGGCCTTGGCAATGTAGGCGATGCTTTTATTGAGCAGTTATCGGCACAATTTGAGCGTTTATCAGACGACTTTAGTATTAAATTGGTAGCGCTGGTTCGCTCTAAACATATGTTATTTAATGCAAGTGGCATAAATATATCGCAATGGAAAACTCAATGGCAGCATGAGGCGAATAGCTATGAAGCTGCGGAATTACTTAATGCGATAAGCGAGCTTGACTACGAACATAAAGTTTTAATTGATATTACTGCAAGTGAGCAGTTTAGCTTTTTATATACAGATTTTGTAGACCGAGATTGTCATTTAATTAGTGCTAACAAATATGCAGGTACAGCACCTACTTCTTGGTATAAAGCACTTCGTAGTAACCTTGGCGAACGTAATTTACATTGGCGATATAATACAAGTGTAGGTGCAGGCTTACCTATCAATTTTGCTTTGGCTGATTTGCAAAATAGTGGTGATAAAATTACGCGTATTGAAGGCGTGTTCTCGGGTACACTTTCGTGGTTATGTAGTAAGTATGATGGTACCACTGCTTTTTCTGAGTTGGTATTAGAAGCACAGAAAATGGGGTTCACAGAGCCTGACCCTCGCGAGGATTTATCTGGACGAGATATGCAGCGTAAGTTACTTATTTTAGCCCGAGAGTTAGGTATAGAGCTTGAGCTTGATGATATTAGCTTATCGGCATTAATGCCCGGTGAGCTTGCGCTAGGAAGTTGGGAAGACTTTCTAAACAATAAAGCCCAGCTAGATGCGTTCATTGAAGAGCATGCTGATACAGCAAAAGCTAATAACTCAGTACTGAGATACACAGGCCTATTAGATATAACAAAAACTGAAGTTATCGCTAAAGTAGGAGTTACGTATGTGCCCAATGGGAATGCGTTAGCAAACCTTACACCTGGCGATAATATTTTTGTAATTAATAGCAAATGGTATAGTGATAACGCGCTTGTGATTCAGGGGCCTGGGGCTGGGAAAGAAGTAACCGCTGCGGGTGTACACTCTGACTTATATTGGCTTGTTCAAAACTTAAAATAAGCGATTATTTAAATTAAAACGGCAGCTTAAATAAGCTGCCGTTTTTGTATTACAGAGATATTATTAAAATAGCTCTTCTTCGGTTTTTGTGTCTTCTTCAAATATATCGTTTGGCTGAGATAGCACATACTTTGTCGGTGCAGTGCCTTTTTCGAAGTATTCAAAGCGGCTGGTGTAGTCATTTTTGTGGCTTAGCAAACCAGTGGCTAAATCAATACGAATCGAAACAAGCCCCTCAGGTGGCTCAATTGGCGCTTCAGGTGTTCCCTCAAGTGCGGCTTTCATAAATTCAATCCATGCAGGCTGCGCTGTTTTAGCCCCCGATTCAGCACCAGATATTTGGCTGCTATCTAAGTTGTTATTGTACGTAGAACGACCAAGAGCGTTACCTGGGTTATCAAAGCCCACCCACACAGAAGTCATTACTTTACTGTTAAAACCACTAAACCAGGTGTCTACAGAATCGTTAGTTGTGCCTGTTTTACCCGAAAGATCACGACGTTCTAAAGCTTGTGCGCGCCAACCTGTACCACTCCAACCCGTTTTATGGGCCCAACTACCGCCGCCCCAAATACCACTGTGCATTGCATCAGCAATTAAAAAAGCATTCTGCTTAGAAATAATTCTCGGTGCACATTTTTTTGTTGGCTCCACTTCATCACTACTATTATGAAGTGAGAATTCATTATGTGTTGGTAAAGACTCTTCGTCACAGGCAAGGGCAGGGTTTACTTTGAACAATACATTACCGTAAGCATCTTGAATTTCTGAAATAAAGTAAGGTTCAATTAAGTGGCCACCATTGGCAAATGCACTCATGCCACGGGCAAGTTCAAGTGGAGTAATGGAAGCACTACCCAGTGCTAGTGATTCACTGCGATTAATGTCTGAATCTTTAAAGCCAAACTTTAATAAATGATCAGCTGTACGTTGTAATCCAACGCCGCGTAGTAAGCGCACCGAAATAACGTTTTTAGACTGTGCTAAGGCACGGCGAATTCTTATCGGACCATTATATACAGCAGGGCTGTTTTTAGGACGCCATGCTACGCCTTGGCTTTTATCCCATTGGTTTATAGGAGCATCGTTTAATATAGACGCAAGCGTGTAACCTTTTTCAAGTGCTGCTGAATATATAAAAGGTTTTATATTAGAACCTACTTGACGCTTTGCTTGTACCGCTCGGTTATATTGACTTTGCTCAAAGCTGTAACCACCTACAATAGCTTTAATTCTGCCATCTTGTGGGTCGAGTGACACAATAGCACTTGATGCTTCTGGTATTTGGCTTAGTAAGTAGCTGTCATCTTCATTTTTACGCACCCATATTTGCATTCCTGACGTTAAAATATCTGTAGCTGCTTTTGGAGCAAAACTTTGGCGGTAACGAGTAATATATTTACGCGCCCATTTTAAGTTATCCCAAGTAAGAGTTGTGCGCTCGCCACTTTTAAGTAATACCGACGCTGTTTTATCATTAACACTAAGCACGGCTGCTGCTTTCAAAGTACCCAACTCATTTACGCTTTGTAATTTACTGAGTATTTGTTGCTCAGTTAAAGCAGGTTGTGTTTCAGGGTCCCATAAAGCATCTGTTGGTCCTCTAAAACCATGGCGCATATCGTAATTATGTAAGTTATTTACAAGTGCGTTTTGCGCTGCTTTTTGAACTTTAGACTCTACCGAGGTGAAAATTTTAAAACCTGAGTTGTAAGCTTTATCTATTCCATAACGCGAGACCATTTCAGCGCGCACCATTTCAGAAATATACGGGGCGTATAAATTTATTTCAGCACCATGAAAATAAGCGGTGATAGGTTGGCTCGTTGCTTCGTTATATTCTTCTTGAGTAATATAATTTTCAGTTAATAAACGCCCTAAAACAACATTTCGGCGTGCTTTTGCACGCGTTGGGTTACGAATTGGGTTTAAAGCTGAAGGGGCCTTCGGTAAACCTGCAATCATCGCCATTTGTGCAAGTGTTAAATCTTTTAACTCCTTACCGTAATAAACTTGTGCTGCAGCACCAATACCGAAAGCGCGATTACCTAATTCTATTTTATTAAGGTAAAGCTCTAAAATTTCGTCTTTTGTTAATACACCTTCAATATGTAGCGCTATAAATATTTCTTTAACTTTACGAATATATGCTTTTTCGCGAGTTAAAAAGAAATTACGAGCAAGCTGCATAGTAATAGTACTTGCGCCTTGTTTTTTCTCGCCGGTAGATATAAGAACAATAGCCGAACGCACAATACCTATAGGATCTATGCCTATATGATCGTAAAATCGATTATCTTCTGTCGCTAAAAATGCATTAATGAGTGTTTGAGGAATTTCATCAATAGTCACTGGAATACGACGCTTTTCACCAAATTGATTGATTAAAAGCCCATCTTTTGTGAATACTTGCATAGGAGTTTGTAATTGCACGTCTTTTAAAACTTGCACACTGGGGATATCAGGTTTAACGTAGTAATAAAGACTGACCAAAGTGATCAGACCAATTAACACACAAATGATAAAAAATTGTAAAGTTCGTTTTAATAAAATCACTTATATTTCCCTAAATGGACTCCCAATTGCGAGTTTTGACTGCTAGTATATATTGATTAAAAAATGAATAATATTTTTTCAGATAAAAATTATAACTTGTTTATTATTAAAACAAAGGCCAAGTTGAAACATGCTAAGTCAACTATTTCAAAAACCGTCCCCGATGATGGTAGGAATTGATATTGGATCGCACTCTATCAAAGCGGTGCTTTTACGTGAAATTGAAACTGGATTTCGACTAGAAGCACTTGCAATTGAGCCGATGCCAAAAGGTGCGATGAGCGAGCGCACAATCCAAGATATTGAAGCGATTGGTAACGTTATTACAAAATTAAGAAAAAAATTACCGAAGTCGTTAAAATCTGCTGCAGTGGCTGTTTCTGGCCAAACAGTTATTACAAAAGTGATCTTCATGGATGTATCGTTAACAGATGCTGAACTTGAATCGCAAATTGAAATTGAAGCTGATAGTTTAATCCCTTACCCACTTGATGAAGTGAGCCTCGATTTTGAGAAGCTTTCGACGAATGAGGCCGATCCTAGCAAAATGAATGTTTTGCTTTCGGCTGCTCGTACTGAGAGTGTTGAAGCACGGGTGGGCGCTTTAGAAGCCGCAAATTTAGAGGCCAAAATAGTAGATGTAGAAAGCTACGCATTGAGCCGTGCTATGGACGTTTACTATCAACAATTACCTAGCGATGCATTTAATAAGTGTGTGGCTGTGGTCGATATTGGCGCAGTTTTAATGCTTGTGAGTGTTGTGCAAGCTGGGGAAACCATTTATACCCGTGACCAAGTTTTTGGTGGCGATCAATATACAAATAGTATTGTTGCTTATTATAATAAAGGCTTTGATGAAGCCGAAATAGGCAAAACATCAGGTGATTTACCGCCAAACTATACCTTTGAAGTATTAGCCCCTTTTCAAACTTCGTTACTTCAACAAGTTCGCAGAGCTGTGCAAATGTTTTTAACAACCAGCGGTAAAGAGCAAATAGATTATATTGTATTAACGGGCGGTACATCGATGATAAAAGGTATCGACCGATTGCTTATTGAAGAACTCGGTATCCACTCAGTTGTTGCAGAGCCTTTTGTAAATATGGAAATTTCCCCAAAGGTAGACCGTAATATAATGCAGCGTCACAAAACGCAGTTTGCAATTGCAACAGGGTTGGCATTAAGGAGTTTTTCAACATGCCACATATAAATCTACTGCCTTGGCGTGAATCACAACGCGAAGAATCGAAAAAGAAATTTGTAACTATACTTGTTGGTGTCGTTATACTTTGTTTTGCAAGTATGTATTTATTAAGCTCTTTTTATAGTGCCTTAAAAGACGGTCAAAACTTAAAGAATAATTATTTAAGCTCAGAAATTAGCATGCTAGATAAAAAAATAAGTGAAATACGAAGCTTAGATAAAAGAAAGGAAAATTTACAACAGCGTATGAGGCTCATTGAAGAATTGCAAAGCAGCCGTAACTTGGGTACGCAAATAATGGATGAAGTTGCCAAAATAGTGCCAGGTGGTGTTTATTTAACAAAACTGGAGCGCAAAGGCAGCCAAATACATGTTTTAGGACGTAGTGAATCTAATAATCGTCTATCAACAATGCTCCGCCAAGTACAAAGCTCATATTTACTAGAGAATCCTTCAATGCAGGGCATTGTTGCAGGCGATCAATCTTCGCGTTTACTTAGTGATTTTAATATGGAATTTTATGTAAAACCATTTGATAAAATTGGTGAGGTTAGCGATGAACCTTGATTTTAAAGCACTGAGTGAAATTGATTGGAATGAAATAGAGCTTGATAACATTGGTGATTGGCCAATTGCTGTTAAAGCAATTTGCTGCACATTTGTTGCGGGCCTTGTATTGTTTTTTAGTTATAGCCTATTAGTTTCTGATGAAATTGACAGCTACCATAGTGCCGTGGCAAAAGAAGTTGAACTACGAACAACTTATCGAACTAAGTATGCAGTAGCGAGCAAGCTTGAAATATATCGTCAACAAATGATTGAAATGGAAGATAAGTTTTCACAGCTATTAAAGCGTCTACCCACTTCGAATGAAACTCCTGGTTTACTTGATGATTTATCATATGTTGGGACAACGAGTGGTCTGACTTTTTTAAAAATAGGTTGGCTGCCAGAAGTTGAAAAAGAATTTTATACCGAGCTGCCTATTAAAATCGAAGTAATAGGTAGCTACCATGAGTTTGGTGAGTTTGTAGGTAAAGTGGCCCAGTTACCCCGAATTGTAAGCTTACATGACTTTTCTATTTTATCATCGGGCGATAAACAGTTAACATTCAGTGTTGTTGCAAAAACATATCGTTATGAAGAAGGGGTTAAAAAATGAAGCTCCTTCGCGTAGTACCTTTAGCTATAGCGTTTGTTTTAGCTGGTTGTAATGATGACACTTCTGAGCAAAAAGAATTTATTGATCAGGTAAAAGCAAGCACCACACCAAAGGTTGAGACGATTCCTGAACTGACAAAGTTTGAAATATTTGAGTACAGTGCTGGTCAGCTACGTAGCCCGTTTGTAGCGCCTCAGCCTGAGATTATTCAAAATAAACTAACGCAAGTAAAAAACTGTTTGCACCCAGATCAAGAGCGTCGCCGCGAACCTTTAGAGAAATACCCGCTAGATAATTTAGCAATGAAAGGCACAATTGGCTCTAGTGGACAAATATGGGCATTAATTACAGCAACAGATGACACTTTGCACCGCGTAACGGTAGGGAATTATCTTGGAAGTTATGATGGCAAAGTAAAAAGAGTAAGCAACGACTATATAGAATTAGTGGAATTAATCCCTGATGGGTCTGGCTGTTGGAAAGAGCGCCTGACGAAATTAGAAATGTTAGAGGCGGCAACAGATGGCGCAAATTAATAATAAAAAAGGTAAAAATAGGATGCATAAGGATGTACTTTGGCTTCATCGTATTTCACGGACATTACTGGCTGCTGTTGCTTTAGTCACTGTAAACTCAGCCATAGCTGGGCCATTGCTTTATGATGTTCGTTATAATCCATTACTTAAAGGCGAAACTGAATTACAGCTTGTTTTTGATGAAGAGTTAACCTTTGAACCAAAAGTTCAAGTGTTTAATAGCCCAGCCCGAATCGAAATGTTTTTTGATTCTGCAGAGTTAGAAGTTGGTTTAAATGATGTTGAAGTTAATCAAGCTGGAATTAGCAGTGTTACTAATGTTTTAACTAACAGTGGTTTAAAGGTAACGGTAAACTTAGATAGATTAAAAATTTATGAGACTGAAGTTCATAACAATTTAGTATCGATACGGGTCTCTGATAACCCTCTTACAGAACCTGAAAATGAAGATGTAGTGATGGACTCAGGTGATGAAAGTGGAAATTACATTAACCGTATCCAGTCAATTGATTTTAGACGTGGTGAGAAGGGTGAAGCAAAAGTACTTGTATTTTTACAAGACACTCAAGCTGCAATTGAAGTCCATGAAAGTGGCGGGAAAATTTACGCTGACTTTCATCACACCGATATTTTAGACGATCTACTTTATGAATTAGATGTATTAGATTTTGGAACTGTTGTAAGTAATATCGAGACTTTTAAAGAAGATGGTTTAAGTCGTGTTGTTATCGAACCTAATGCTCAGTTCACGTTTACGTATCAGCAAATAGATAATATTTTAACGTTGACAGTAGAAAAAGATGAAACGCAAAATGCGTACTTAGATGGTGGTGTTGAGTATCAAGGTCGCCCTATGACCTTAAATTTTCAAGATATCTCTGTGCGTGCAGCACTGCAAATTATCGCGGGTTACAACGACTTTAACTTAGTAACCAGTGATTCAGTAACGGGCAATATAACGCTGCGCCTAGATGGTGTACCGTGGGATCAAGCGCTTGACGTAGTACTACGTATTAAAGGGCTAGATAAGCGCATGGATGGCTCTATATTAATGGTAGCGCCTGCAGAAGAACTTGCAGCACGTGAAGCCAAAGATTTAAAAGCTAAACAGCAAGTTGAAGACTTAGAGCCTCTATATAGTGAATACATCCGATTAAACTATGCTAAAGCCGAAAATTTTGCTGATCTATTAAAAACAGATACAAACAGTATTATAACTGCCCGTGGTAGTGTATCTGTTGATCAACGTACAAATACTTTGTTAGTAAAAGATACTGTTAAGAGTATAGAAAACATTCGCCGCATGATTGAAACGCTTGATATTCCAGTGCAGCAGGTTGTAATAGAATCTCGAATGGTAACTGTGCGCGATAACGTTACTGAAGACTTAGGCGTACGTTGGGGCTTTAGTGACCAAGGCAGTAGTGTTGGTATTTCAGGCTCTCTTGAAGGCGCAGAAGGTATTTATAATGCGACATCTACTTCAGATGCACCAAGTATTTCAGACCGATTAAATGTAAATTTACCTATCACTAACCCTGCGGCTAGCATTGGCTTACACATAGCAAAACTGGCTAACGGCACGCTGATTGATTTAGAGCTAAGTGCGCTTGAGGAAGAGAATAAAGGCGAGATTATTGCTAGTCCACGTATAATAGCGGCTAATCAGCAAAAAGCCCGAATAGAGCAAGGTACTGAAATTCCTTATACTGAGTCAGCTTCAAGCGGTGCTACTACCGTAAGCTTTAAAAAAGCGGTACTGAGCTTAGAAGTTACACCTCATATCACACCTGATAATAAAGTAATTCTAGATTTAATTATTACTCAAGATACACGTGGTGATACTGTACAAACAGGTACTGGTGAAGCGGTGTCTATTGATACTCAAGAAATTCAAACACAAGTGTTAGTCGAGAATGGCCAAACCGTAGTACTCGGTGGTATTTTCCAACAGCAAATCATTAATACTACGAGTAAAGTGCCAATTTTAGGTGACATTCCTTACGTAGGAAGACTATTTAAAACCACAAGTGAGTTTAATGAAAAGCGTGAATTACTTATTTTCGTGACACCGAAAATACAAATTGATTAAAATACAGTGGTTTTATGTTAACCAACGGGTGATTATTTAGATTAATTGCTCGTTATATGGCTTTTTATTCTAATTGACTTGAAATACCCCTGCAATTACTGAGATAATCCCCTCCTTAATTTTGGGGCCAGGTCGTTAGGCGGGGTTTTATTTCAAATTTTAGAGTTTGTTTGTACTAAAAGATATGGCTGAGAAACGTAATATATTTCTAGTTGGCCCCATGGGGGCTGGCAAAAGCACGATTGGTCGTCACATCGCTGACCAATTACACCTTGAATTTGTTGATTCTGATCAAGAAATCGAACGCCGCACAGGTGCAGATATTGCATGGGTATTCGATCTTGAAGGTGAAGAAGGCTTTAGACTTCGAGAAGAGTCTGTTATTGGCGATTTAACCGAGATGCAAGGTATTGTACTTGCTACCGGTGGTGGTTCAGTAATGAGCAAAGAAGTTCGAAACAAGCTTTCGGCTCGAGGTATAGTTGTATACCTAGAGACACCTATAGAAAAGCAAGTTGCACGCACGCAACGCGACAAGCGTCGCCCATTACTGCAAACTGAAGAAGCACCTCGTAACGTACTAGAGCGCTTAGCAGAAGAACGCGAGCCCCTATACAAAGAAGTTGCCGATTTTGTTGTACGTACCGATGAGCAAAGCGCTAAAGTTGTTGCTAACCAAATCATCGAGAAATTAGATTTTTAAAAACCAATAATAAGGAAATAACTAAGCATGCTTAAATTAACAGTTAATTTGGACGAGCGAAGTTATCCTATTTATATTGGGCAATCTGCACTTCAAGATAATGGCCGCCTGGTTCACCACATTGGTGATTGTCGGCCTATCATCATTACTAATGACACAATAGCGCCTTTATATTTACAAGCGTTACTTGACTCATTAGCAGATCAAAATCCGCTATCTTTTATTATTCCTGACGGTGAACAATATAAATCACTTGAATGGTTTGAAAAAATATCAGCATTTTTACTACAAAATAACTGTGGCCGAGATACGTGTTTAATCGCGTTAGGTGGCGGTGTTATAGGTGATCTAACTGGTTTTGTAGCAGCGTGTTATCAGCGCGGCGTACCGTTTATTCAAATACCAACGACAGTGCTTTCACAGGTTGATTCATCGGTAGGTGGTAAAACGGCAGTAAATCATCCTTTAGGTAAAAATATGATAGGGGCATTTTATCAGCCTCAAGCGGTTTTTATTGATACACAAACATTACACACCCTACCAGCAAGAGAGTTTGCAGCAGGTATGGCTGAAGTAATTAAGTATGGTCTGATTTACGATACCGAATTATTTGCATACTTAGAGCGAAACGTAGCTAATTTGCAGCAACTAGATGAAACGTGCTTACAGCATATTATTTTTAGATGTTGTGAAATAAAAGCGCTTATAGTTGCGCAAGATGAAAAAGAGCATGGTTTACGTGCTTTATTAAACTTAGGTCATACATTTGCCCATGCAATTGAGGCAGAAATGGGCTACGGTGTTTGGTTACATGGCGAAGCTGTTGCAACAGGCATGGTATTAGCAGCTAAACTTGCCAAGACACGCCAAGATTTAAGCGCAAGTGAAGTTGATCGAATTATTAAGCTGCTTGAGCTATATAATTTACCAACAGAAATTCCAAAGCAAATGACTAGTGAGCAGTTCCTAACGCATATGCGTAAAGACAAAAAGAATAAAAGAGGCACTATACGCTTTATTCTACCTACCCAATTTGGCCAGTGTGCATTAGTTGATGATGTTTCTGATGACCAAGTTAGAGACTTAATCGAGCAGTAAATGCAGTCACAAATTTTACCAAGCCGTGCGGCTTTGGTGGATAGAATCGCACTGCAATTTGAGTACGGACAAAATTTAATAGTTTTACTTGGCACATCGGGGCTAGGTAAAAGTTATATGCTCGAAACCTTCATTACAGATAAATACAATGACTTTAATAAAGCGTTTGTGCAAGTAAGTGCACAAATGACTGACGCTCAGCTAATGAGCGATTTATTAGAGCAAAGCTTTAATTCCCCTTTAGTTGATCATAATTTAAGTTTACCTGAAAACTATTACCAGCTGCTTGAGCAACAGCAGTGCGGACCTTGTTTATGGGTGCTTGATGGCGGTAGGCAATTATCTGAAGAGATACTAATTGAGCTTGAGCTGCTTTCTAAAAATAGCCCTAATACGTTGTATATCATAATTGCATCACAGTCTAAACTTGCTTTAAATGATGCTGTCGAAATTTACTTGGAGCCACTGACGCTTCGAGAAAGCAAGATGTTATTGCAGTGGTACTTTACTGATTTACCTTATGATGAAGACCCTGTTTTTAGTACTTTTTTAGCCGAGGCTCATGGTAATCCCAGCTTATTGCTTGCTTGGCAACCTAGTGAGCACATAGCCGATATTATCGTTAAAGATAAAGTATCTTGGCGATTGCACTTATTGATTTTGATGTTGTTAATTATGCTTTTAATTATTGGTCTGCTTTATAAGTCTGATATGACGCAGTGGTGGCAACAATATTATCAGCAGGAAGAAGCGCAAGTCCTAAATACAGCAATATCTGTAGAGCAAGTAAGTGAGCCGGTTATAAAGCAAAATGAGTCAGTAGTTACCTTAAATGACCCTGAAGTAGTTGAGCCAGATATTGAGCCAGAGAGCGTACACATTAATGATGTGCCTGCTATCATGCAAAGTCTTACCGAACCTGCAAATACCGTCAAGGTATTAGACAATGCTATTGATAATAGCGTTAAAAACAAAAGCAGTGAAGCAGGTGAAGTTGTATCTAAAGCTCTAAAAGTAGAGAAAGTAAATACAGCAGAGCAAACTCAGATAAGCCAAGATAATATTTGGTACATGCAGCAAGCAGATACAAATAGTGTTATTCAATTATTAGCGGTAACTCAGCAGGAAGTTCGCGATAATTTCATTGCTCAATTCAATCTACAGCAGCAAGCACATTCTTACCAAACGAAGCGAAATAATCAAATATGGTGGGTTGTTACATTTGGCAGCTTTGAGAGTATAAACGAGGCAAAATCAGCAATGGATACTTTACCCCCTGGGGTTAGAAAAAATAAACCTTTCTATAAAAAAATTAGTAAAATAAAGCAAGAAATAGCAGTCGTTGATCAGTAAAACACACTGCTTTAGTGTAAAATCGCGCAACACCAGATTGAAGTAAAGAGCCAATGCAGCAAAAAAGTAGAGCCTTCCTTAAATGGGCCGGCGGAAAATACAGCCTAGTTGAAAACATTAATGCGCGATTAAACCAAGCTAGCAAGCATGCTGATACTTTGGTTGAACCTTTTGTTGGTGCAGGCTCTGTGTTTTTAAATAGTGACTTTAAGCACTATATCCTCAATGATATCAATGCAGACTTAATTAACTTATATAAAGAGCTTAAAAGCTCTCCAGATGAGCTTATTAGTGACGCTAAAAAGCTATTTGTTGATTTGAATAATCACGCAGATGCGTATTACGAATATCGTGTGCAGTTTAATCAAAGCCGTGATGTATACGAACGTTCAATCTTGTTTTTATACATGAACCGCCATGGTTACAACGGACTGTGTAGGTATAATTTAAAAGGCATTTTTAATGTGCCTTTTGGTAAGTATAAAAAGCCTTACTTTCCTGAAAAAGAAATGTATTTTTTTGCTGAAAAAGCACAAAAAGCAACGTTCACTTGTTTAGATTACGATGACGTTTTTAAGTTAGTGCCTAACAATGCTGTTATTTATTGCGACCCACCTTATGTACCATTAAGTAAAACGGCTTCTTTTACGTCATACGCTAAAGGGGGTTTTAATTTAGATGATCAGGCTAACTTAGCTAATTTGGCAGAACAAGCCGCATTTGAAAATAACACACCTGTGCTTATTTCAAACCACGATACCGTGTGGACGCGTAAAATTTATAGCCAAGCATCGCTTGAACAAATTCAAGTAAAGCGCACTATTAGCCCCAAAGGTGGCTCTAGAAATAAAGTTGACGAGTTGATGGCTATGTATTTAGCACCCAAGCAACCACTGCGTAAATTGCGATAACAAAAGCAACAAATAGTACAATCGCAATTAAAATGATGGATAAAGGGGAATGTTGTTTAAAATCGACTTGGCGTTTATTTTCAGACTGAACACCAAAAAATGCAGCTAGCACACTTTGCAACGCGCTAAAAAGTTGTAGCATTATTTAAAATAAAGGTTTTAAAGAAGGAGTGTTTTTAGAATCTTCAGAACTAGTAAGTAGTTCCAGTAAATCAAGGTAATGAAACTGAGCACTACGGCTATCGCCAGTTAACCACGAAAACCATGATGACTCTTCTTCAGCTTTAATACACGCAGTTAAAGTGTTTTGAGCACTTACCACTTGTGTATTATGACAATTACTCACTGAGCTTAATTCTTGCTCAGAGCTTGAACCAAAGCTAAACGCCCCGATAAGCAGTAATGCCGACGCAATTAATATCCCAATTTTAAAAGCACGCATGATGAAATCCAATAATTTGTTACTTTTTTAATCATAGCAAATACTGGTTAAATATCAAACTTAAAGTTACCTAAAATGGGGGCTATTACGCCATATTACTTGGGTAACATCTTCAATTAAGTTACATTAACGCAATACACTATTTATTGATGGATTTAATCATGTTTAACCCAGAGCAAAAATATTTAATAGCCCCTTCTATTTTGTCTGCTGATTTTGCAAAGCTAGGCGAAGATGTTGATAAAGTTCTCGAAGCGGGTGCTGATGTGGTTCACTTTGATGTAATGGATAATCACTATGTACCTAATCTCACAATTGGTCCTATGGTGTGTAAAGCACTAAGAGATTACGGTATTACAGCTCCTATCGACGTACATTTAATGGTTAAGCCTGTAGATAGCATAATACCTTTATTTGCTGAGGCTGGTGCTTCTATTATTACTTTTCATCCTGAAGCCAGTGAGCACGTCGATCGTACAATACAGTTAATTAAAGATCACGGCTGTAAAGCAGGCTTAGTGTTTAACCCAGCAACAAGCCTAAGTTATTTAGATCATGTTATTGATAAGCTAGATACCATTTTACTAATGTCGGTAAATCCTGGGTTTGGCGGGCAAAGCTTTATCCCTCATACGCTTGAAAAATTACGCCAAGCCAAACAGCGTATTATTGAATCAGGCCGAGATATTCGCTTAGAGGTTGATGGTGGTATTAAGGTCGATAATATTGCAGCAGCGGCTCGAGCGGGTGCTGATATGTTTGTTGCAGGCTCAGCTATTTTTAATCAACCTGATTACAAAGTGGTGATTGATCAAATGCGTGAGCAGCTTGGAAGTGTTAAGTAATGAAGTACGATGTCGCCTTATTTGATTTAGATGGTACTTTGGTTGATAGCGTTTACGACTTGTATATCGCTATTAATTTAACCTTGAGCGATTTTGCTTTTCCTATTGTTAGTCAACGCTTGGTTGAAAGTTGGGTTGGTAATGGTGTTGAAGTCCTTGTAAAACGCGCTTTGAGTGGCGATATGCAAGTGAGTGAAAATTTAGATGAGTCACTTAGTGGCAAAGCAATATTACAGTTCTATAAGTATTATGAACAACAAGTTGGTGAGTATAGTGTTTTGTACCAACATGTAGAAACAGGGCTTGCAGCACTTCGCGGTATGCCTAAAGCATTAATCACTAATAAGTCTCGAATTTTTACAGAGAAATTACTCGATAAACTGGCACTAACGAGTCATTTTGATGTGGTTGTATGCGGTGACGATATGGCAAAAAAACCATCGCCAGAACCATTGCTATTTGCCTGCAAAAAACTAAATGCGGAACCTAATAAAGCAATAATGATAGGTGATTCTAAAAGCGATATACTTGCAGCTAAAGCCGCTAATATAGACGTAATTGCACTTAGTTATGGCTATAACCAAGGTGAAAGTCTTGAGGATTATAATCCGCAGTACCTATGCGATAACTTCTTAGATATAATACCTGTTCTAACGCAGCGTTAAATATTATTCATTAAGCAAAATAAAGGAAAATCATGAGTAAACCAGTAGTTTTAAGCGGCATTCAGCCAACCGGTGGTATGACAATAGGCAACTATGTTGGCGCTATTAACCAGTGGCTAAAGTTACAGGAAGACCACGAAAGTTTCTTTATGTTAGTAGACTTACACGCTATTACGGTTCGCCAAGAGCCTGAATTACTGCGCTCTCGAGTGTTAGATGGTATTGCTCTTTACGCGGCATGTGGCATTGATCCTGAAAAATCTGCGTTATTTGTACAATCGCAAGTACCTGAGCACGCACAATTAGCGTGGGTATTAAATTGTTACGCGCAAATGGGTGAGCTTAATCGAATGACTCAGTTTAAAGACAAGTCATCTAAGCACGCAAATAACGTAAACGTGGGCTTATTTTCATATCCGGTATTGCAAGCTGCAGATATTTTATTATACCAAGCTGATCAAGTACCAGTAGGGGATGATCAAAAGCAACACTTAGAGCTGACTCGCGATATAGCCACACGCTTTAATAATTTATATGGCGACGTATTTAAATTACCAGAGCCGTACATCCCTGAGTTTGGTGCACGCGTAATGAGCTTGCAAGATCCACTTAAAAAAATGTCTAAGTCTGACGAAAACCCAAATGGTTACATCATGTTATTAGATGAGCCTAAGCAAATTGTGAAAAAGCTTAAAAAAGCAGTAACTGATTCAGATGAACAAGCACGTATTTATTTTGATCGCACAGAAAAGCCTGGCGTATCAAACTTGCTTACTTTATTGAGTGTTGCAACTAAGCGCTCAATTGAAGACCTAGTTCCTGAGTATGAAGATAAAATGTATGGCCATTTAAAGAAAGATACAGCAGATGCAGTTGTAAATATGATTGAGCCAATTCAAGCACGCTTTAAAGAGATCAGAGAAGATCAAAACCTACTTGATGGCATAATGAAGTCAGGTGCTGAAAAAGCAAGTGTTCGTGCTGAGAAAACATTGAAATCGGTATACGATGCGCTTGGTTTTATTCCTCGCGGGTAAGTTTATTAAAATAAAAAAATGCCGCTTGTTAGCGGCATTTTTTATATAGCACATATCAACATGATGGACCCAAATAGAAACAGTAGCGATATAGCTAGTTTGTCTGTTTTATCCATTATTCAGCCCCTCTTACTGTTATATCTGCCGTGCTATCAATATCAACTAAAGAAACTTTATAGCCCTTGTTTTCAAGTAAGGTAAGTAAACTATCTTGTCCTGCAAGATGGGCAACTCCAACAAGTACAAACTCATTTTTGTCGTTGTTAAACATGGCTTCTACTTTTGGTAACCAATCATTATTTCTATCTGTAATGATTTGTTTGTAGCTATTCGGATCATTTTGCTGCATATCTTCAAGTGCTACTTTATTTAGGGTGTCTGTATCACCTTTGCGCCAGGCAGCTAAAAGTCCTTTAAACATATCGCCATAGTTGTGAAGCTCGGCTAAGTTACGTTTAATGAAATCGTTTTCGTTGCCTTGACCCATTGTTTTAAAAAGCTCTAACTGAAATTCGATTGTTTCTAAGTAATTTTTTGTTTTGTTATCTTCAGTCGCTTTTTTAGTAAAGTAAGCATCAACCCCTTCACCCATTAAATTTTGCTTTTGAAGCTCCATCGACATTAAGACAATACTAACCATAGCAGGGCGAAAACCATCTAACTTAGCGAGATTAGCGCCAAACTCGTTAAGCTTATTTTCAAGTGATGCCTTAATCTCGGGTTCTAGTTTTTGACTTAACGTTTCGTTATTTGTATACGATAGTGCGCCTAACATTTGCATTTGTGCATTGGTGTCGGCTGGGTCAGTTATCGGTGCTTCTAAAATAATTGTATCCGCTTGTTCATAAGCATGGTTAAACTCAGCGGGTAGTGGCATTTCAGCTTTAGGTAGTATGTGAACTGTACCGCCAATAAATAGTGAGTCATTACCATTGCTTACTTGCCATACAGAGCTTTGGGCCTGTGCTGTATTTGCTAAAAGACTACAGCTAAGTAATACGCTGGCAGATACTAATTTTTTCATGATAATTCCTTTATGTAACTTTTAATTTTATTGTTTTTAGTTCGATAACACAGTGCTGAAATATGCAGTGATTGAGGATGTTAACTTTGAAAGGTTTTTATCAATTTGCGAGTTTATTTTGCTCATTGATGAGTCAAGCTCAGCTGATATTTTTTCATCTATCGAAGAAAGTAACGTTTGTGTATCAACATTACTTTTTAAAGACTCAGTGGCGTCTATGTTGTTTGTTTCTTGCTGCTTTTTATTAGCTGGGTTAATCGCCTCTATACTTTCACCAATTATGCATTGATTAAAATTACTTTGAACGGTGTGTTGTTTAACGTCAGCTGCAATAACTGAAGTTGTATTAAAAGCAGTTGCTAGTAGTAAAGCCGGTAGTACTTTTTTCATTGTGCTATTCATAATTAAACCTTTTATATTTTTAATTGCAGCCAATTTAGAATCACAAATGATTTTTTACTAAGCTGCTTGTTGATGACGGTTTAAAGAATATCGCTGAATTTATTGAGAGTCGCTTATCTAGTTATGAGCAATTAATAGATAAGGTTTTTAAATTAAATAATTGTTTTAATTTAGAGGGTTAGCCTTAAACCTTATAATGCTAATATAAGGTTTAAAATGCTTTTTCTATAAAAGAAAGTGTAGATGTGATACGGTTTATAAAAATAAAAATACGTAAAAACTATGAATTATCAAATCGGACCTTGGCAATTTATTAGTAATCGCTGTGTGATTACTTCAAACCATTTAGAAAGGGAATTAGATCCACTCTTAGTAAAGCTATTACTTCACTTTATAGACAAGCCTCAACAAATTGTTTCCGCCAAGAGCTTATTGAGAGTGTGTGGCAACAGAGCTTTGTTGATGATAATGCGATTAACCGTGCAATCTCAGAGTTAAGAAAGCAGCTTGCCCATCCAATTGAAAAAGCGCCGCTTTTAAAAACGCATTACCGTAAAGGATATAGCCTAACAGTAATACCTGAGCGTTTAACGCAAGCAAACATTTTGAAAGAGCCTGCAAACATTTTGCCTGACTCACCAGGTATTTCTGCCAAAAATGAAGAGATAGCTACTGCAACTACTTCTCAACCAGTTCAAAAAAAGAACAGTAAAAAGTTTTTGATTTATTCTTTACTCGTCATTATTTGCCTGTGCTCTTTAGTATGGTTTGGGTTGTTTTTTATTAATGCACCTTCTAGTGAAAAGATTAAACAGATCACGGTTAATAAGGTAGCAAGCACGTGGAATATAGGTAGTGAGGTTCACCCTGAGATGTCCTCAGATAAACAATATTTAGCTTATACAAATGTTGAACCTGAAAATGACGTAATGCATGCATTTGTAAAGCGACTATCTGATCAAAGGGAAGTTGAAATTACCTATCCTGGCTTTCAAGTATCTATTTTATCGTGGCAGTTAAATCAGCACGCAGTGCTTATACAAGCTACAAACTTAAAACAACAGCAGTGCGAAATGGTACTGGTTGATTTAAGCCAGTTTCCTATTGTTGGTGAGGCTACATTAATTAAAAAGTGTGACCTTAGATACACCGGCTACGCACAAGTAGACGAAAATAGTGAATATATTTATTACACTGAATATAAACATGAGCAAGATGGCTCAGGTTTATATAAATTTGATTTAGAGTTACAAAAAGAGTCCATTGTTATTCCACCACCAGGTGTAATGTATGGCGTAATAATGCCGCGCTTATCTTCTTCAGGTAATAAAATAGCATATATACTTAGTCAAAAGGGTAAGCCTTTTTCTGTATTTAGCTATAACTTTGAGACCCATGAAACCAAGCGATTATTTAAAGCAAAGAAAAGCATAATTAGCTTCGCGTTTGACTGGCTTGCAGACGATAAAGGCGTGATTGTTTTTGAAGACTCTGACCTTTCAACCATTGTGTTTGATGAAAATAATATTATTAAACGCACACTAACGGTTACCCCAGCAATTTCACCTTATTATATTGCAGTTCAATCTGCTAATAGCCTCTTTTACTCAGCAAATAAAACACAAACCTTTTCGTTAATTAAAGCGACTAGTCTTTTTAACGATGTTCCTGAGTATGAAGCACTCTACAAAAGTGATGAAGACGACTACCATATTGTAGAAGTCATTAATGAGAAAGGGCTAGCGCATATTTTTGTATTCGAGCGCTCTGGCAGCAGTCAGTTGTGGTTATCTCAAAATGGACTTACAAAGCAACTTAGTAACTTTACTTATGAAGGGAAATCTACCTTTGCTATTGGCGGGCTAAGAGTATCGAGTAAGCAAGATCGTGTTTTATTAAGAGTTAATAGCGATATTGCATTTTTTGACGTTATGTCGAACAAACTCTATACCATAGCTGAGTTTAAAGGGCGAAAAATACTAAACTATGTATGGTCTAAAGATAATGAAAGTATAATTTATTTAGAGCGAAGTGGTTCAGAAAACCTATTTGCTCAGTTTAATTTATTAACGCGAGACACAACTATATTAGAGGATATTAAAGCCAACAAATTAATTTCAGGCGCTGACGGTACTAATTATGCAATTACTAATAATCAGTTAATTAAACTATCAAATAAACAGAGTTGGGAATTACCCAAAGACGCGCGACAAGCACAACTTTTTGCTATTAATGGTAATTACCTTTACTACTCTGATACGATTTCAAGAGTTGCTCGGCTTAATTTAGAAGATAAAACAGTCAAAGATGTGCACGTGGATTTTAAACCCATCGCATTTTTTATTAGTGATAACAATCAAATTTTCTTTACAGAATCAAAATATAAAGACATGCAAATAATACAGATAAGTTGGAATAACTAGGGTCTGTTGATCTTTCAAGGTTAAATTTGCAGCAGTGTGTTGCTTTTCTTTAATAACATTTTCGATTGTTATGTTGATAAAAGAAAAATTAGAGCCAAAAAATAGCGAGAAGTGAATCTTCTCGCCATTTTTAATTAAGTGTAATCTCGACAGTTAAATAACCTCAAAGCCGATTAATTTGTCACAACTGAACCTCTATTTATTTAATAGAGGTTTTAAGTAATGCCCAGTATGTGAACGCTCACATTCGGCCACTTCTTCTGGTGTACCTGCAATGAGTATTTCACCGCCGCCAGCTCCGCCTTCAGGTCCTAAATCAATAACCCAATCTGCTGTTTTAATAACATCGAGGTTGTGCTCAATAACCACAATGGTGTTACCGTGATCGCGCAGGCGATGTAATACAACAAGCAGCTGTTCAATATCAGCAAAGTGTAAGCCTGTTGTAGGCTCATCTAATATGTAGAGTGTTTTACCAGTATCACGCTTTGATAGCTCGCGTGCTAGTTTTACACGTTGCGCCTCACCACCTGAAAGCGTGGTAGCGGCTTGACCTAAGCGGACATACGATAAACCAACGTCCATTAAGGTTTTAAGCTTGCGGGCAATAGCCGGTATTTTGTCAAAATACTCATGCGCGTCTTCAACAGTCATCTCAAGTACTTGGTGTATGTTTTTACCTTTGTATTGGACTTCGAGCGTTTCGCGGTTATAGCGTTTGCTCTTACATACATCACACGGTACATACACATCAGGTAAAAAGTGCATTTCAACTTTAATTAAGCCGTCACCTTGGCACGCTTCACAGCGTCCACCTTTAACGTTAAAGCTAAAGCGACCTACTTTGTAGCCACGTGAGCGCGCTTCTTGTGTGCCTGCAAATAACTCACGAATACCGGTAAATATACCTGTGTAGGTTGCCGGATTTGAACGAGGAGTACGACCAATTGGGCTTTGATCAATATCGATCACTTTATCAAAATGATCTAAACCGCTAATTGATTTATACGGTGCCGCTTCGGCAGTGGTTGCGCCATTTAGCTCTGTATGAGCAAGTTTAAATAAAGTATCGTTTATTAGCGTTGATTTACCTGAGCCCGATACACCTGTCACACAGGTCATTAAACCAAATGGGATTTTTAAATCCACATTTTTAAGGTTATTACCCGTTGCGCCAAATAGCTCTAGCCATTTGTCGTTCGTTGGGTGACGCTCTTTTGGTATTTCTATTTTACGTACGCCTGATAAAAATTGGCCCGTAACAGACTCTTTGCTTGCTAAAATATCGTCGCGCGTACCTTGAGCAATAATATGCCCACCATGAACACCCGCACCTGGGCCAATATCAATAATATGATCTGCAGCACGAATAGCATCTTCATCGTGCTCTACCACAATAACGGTGTTACCTAAGTCGCGCAAATGGACCAATGTTTGTAATAAACGGTCGTTATCGCGTTGATGTAATCCAATAGATGGCTCATCTAGTACGTACATTACACCTACAAGACCGGCACCAATTTGACTGGCTAAGCGGATACGTTGAGCCTCACCACCTGATAATGTATCGGCGCTACGTTCAAGTGATAAATAATTTAGGCCAACGTTAATTAAAAACGATAAGCGGTCGCGAATTTCTTTTAATATTTTTTCAGCTATTTGGCCTTTTTGTCCGGTTAACTCTAAACCTTCAAAAAATTCCATGGCTTCACCAATACTCATGCATGTGATTGCAGGTAAGTTGGTTTGTCCAATAAATACATTTCGAGATTCTTCGCGTAAGCGCGAGCCATGACAGCTAGGACACGCTTGGCTTGTTTGATATTTAGCAAGTTCTTCGCGTACAGAGTTTGACTCGGTCTCGCGGTAGCGGCGATTCATGTTGTTTAAAACGCCTTCAAACTCATGGTTACGCGTAATTAAATCGCCACGGTCGTTACGGTAATTAAACGCAATCTTAGTGCTACCAGAGCCATCTAAAATAATTTTTTTCGAGTCGCTGTCTAAATCTTGATAAGGCACGTCTAAATCAAAATTGTAATGATCTGCAACCGCTTGCAGCATTTGATAGTAATAAAAGCTGCGTTTATCCCAGCCTTTAATTGCACCGCCAGCAAGGCTTAACTCTGGGTTATGCACTACGCGATTAGGATCAAAATATTGGCGTATACCTAAGCCATCACAGGTTTGACAAGCACCAGCTGGGTTATTAAACGAAAACAAACGCGGCTCAAGTTCAGTCATTGCATAGCCACAAGTAGGGCAGGCAAAATTTGCTGAAAATAGAATCTCTTCAGCGCTGCTATCGTCCATGTATGCTACATGTGCAACGCCATTAGACATTTCAAGTGCAGTTTCGAACGATTCTGCTAAGCGTTGTTGTAAGCCATCTTTTACTTTAAATCTGTCTATAACAACTTCTATTGTATGTTTTTTATGAAGCTCAAGCGTTGGAGGATCAGACAAGTCACATACTTCACCGTCTATACGGGCGCGAATATAACCTTGGCTAGATAGCTGTTCTAATAACTTAACATGCTCACCTTTACGCTCTTTTACTATTGGCGCAAGCAGCATTAATTTACTGCCCTCAGGTAGAGCCAAAACAGTATCTACCATTTGGCTAACGGTTTGCGCAGCAAGTGGTAAATCATGTGTAGGACATCGTGGTTCGCCAACGCGGGCAAACATAAGTCGTAAATAATCGTAAATTTCGGTAATAGTACCTACGGTTGAACGCGGGTTATGAGACGTTGACTTTTGCTCAATAGAAATGGCAGGAGAGAGGCCTTCGATGTGATCCACATCAGGCTTTTCCATGAGCGATAAAAATTGTCTTGCGTACGCAGAGAGTGATTCAACATATCGGCGTTGTCCTTCTGCATAAAGCGTATCAAATGCAAGTGATGACTTCCCCGAACCAGATAGACCCGTAATAACTATTAATTTATCACGTGGGATGGTTAGGCTGATGTCTTTTAAATTGTGCGTTCGGGCGCCTCGGACTTCAATGTTTTCCATGCTATCTCGTTTATTACCAAAATTATTTACTCAGTATCGCATAATACGAAGCAATATTAATCCTTGATCAATGAAAAATCCTTACTTATAGGCGATTAATTATTGCCAAGCTTATGGTAGAATCCCAACCTCAATTTTTCATAGAGTAAGATCACGCAGATAATGACCGCATCTTCACTTAATTCACGAGAAAAACGCGCCGCTGTATCACTGGCGAGTGTGTTTGCATTTAGAATGCTCGGCTTGTTTATGCTGATGCCTGTATTGGCTATTTATGGACAATCGCTTGAAGGTTTTTCGCCTATTTGGATTGGTTTTGCCATTGGTGCGTATGGTTTAACGCAAGCTGTACTACAAATACCTATGGGTCGATTATCCGATAAGATTGGTCGTAAAAAGGTTATTGTTGGTGGCTTAGTTGTATTTGCTATTGGCTCTGTCGTTGCTGCATTAGCTGACTCTATCCAAATGGTTACCGTAGGCCGTGCTTTACAAGGTATGGGCGCAATAGCCAGTGCGCTACTCGCGTTTGCTTCAGATTTAAGCCGCGATGAGCAACGACCAAAAGTAATGGCCGTTATTGGTATGAGCATAGGAATGAGCTTTGCCTTTGCTATGTTACTTGGGCCAATTGTTGCAGCTTCGTGGGGTATTGCTGGTGTATTTTGGTTGACTGCTATTTTAGCTGTCTTTGGTATATTTATAGTGACCATGCTAGTGCCAAAGGCGGTAAATAAAGCGCCCAAAGGCGATACATTAGCAAGCTTCAGCGACATTAAAAAATTAATTAAACATCCTCAGTTAGCACGATTAAATGCAGGTGTATTGTTATTGCATTTAACGCTAACCACAATTTTTGTGGTACTGCCGAGCCAATTAATTAAAGATGGCTTGGTTGCCGACCATCACTGGTATTTGTATATTCCAGTGCTATTTTTAGCATTTTTATTAATGGTACCAATAATGATTGTGGCCATTAAAAAAGAGAAAGAAAAACAAGCATTTATTGGCTCAGTAGCCTTGTTAACTATTAGTATGTTAGCAATGTCGGTATGGGTTAATAGTGTAGTAGGCATTGCTGTGTGTATGCTGCTTTATTTTGTGGCGTTTAACTTTTTAGAAGCCACTATGCCTGCGCTTGTATCGCGAATAGCACCAGCAAGCCAAAAAGGCTCAGCGATGGGTGGCTACTCATCGAGTCAGTTTTTAGGCGCCTTTTTGGGCGGTATGTTAGGTGGCTATGTAGCACAAACTACAACGGCGCAAGCTGTGTTTGCGGCAGCGGCACTTGTTGGGTTAATATGGCTTATTATTGCGTGGAAAATGCAAGTCCCACCCAAAAGTAAAGTTATTAGTTTAATGACCAAATTAGATTCTGAAGAGCATGCTCAAGTACTTGCTTCTCAGTTAGTTGCTTTACCAGGTGTAATAGAAGCAACTGTAGTTCGCGATGAAAGTCGCAGCTATTTAAAGATTAATGATAAAGAATTTGACCTAGACCAAGCGCGTAAAGTCGCTGGTTTAATCTAACATTTATAGGAGATGGTTCCATGGCACGCGGTGTGAACAAAGTAATTTTGGTTGGTAATTTAGGGCAAGATCCTGAAGTTCGTTATATGCCTAACGGCAACGGTGTAGCAAATATTACCCTAGCAACTTCGGATAGCTATAAAGATAAGAACACTGGCCAAATGGTTGATAAAACTGAGTGGCACCGTGTTGTATTTTTTGGCAAGTTAGCTGAAATTGTTGGTGAATATTGTCGTAAAGGTTCACAAATTTATGTTGAAGGTAAACTTCAAACACGTAAGTGGACCGATCAACAAGGCCAAGAAAAGTACACTACAGAAATAGTTGTAGATGGCTTTACTGGTCAAATGCAAATGTTGGGCGCACGTGGTGGCGATCAACAAAGTGGTGGTTACCAAGGTAATCAATCACAAGGTGGGCAACAAGGTGGTTACCAAGGTAATCAAGCGCAAAGTGCTCAACAAAGTGGTGGTTACGGCCAAAATAATCAAGGCCAAAATAACCAGCAACAAGGTGGTTATGCTCCACAACAGCAAGCAGCACCTGCAGCGCAACCTCAGTCAGCGCCAGCACCACAACAAAATAATCAATACCAACAACCGCAAGGCGGCTTTGCACCACAACAAAATAGTGCACCGCAGCAGCAAGGTGGTTTCGCTCCTAAACCACAAAGTGCTCCGCAAGGTGGTGCATCAAACCCAATGGAACCAACCATTGATTTTGATGACGATATCCCGTTCTGACGATATAAAGTTATCAGTGTAAAGGTAATTAGATTCTTTACACTTTTTACTCTAAACCCAGTATTCGTACTGGGTTTTTTATGCGTATTGCGCTGTGATGATAATCAAAAAACTATCAATATAAGACCTCATTAGGCTGTAAAGTGAAATAGTATTGTTGGTAATGTTAAATTACAGTAAATTTTATCTTGTATTTAATTGATATATATCGTTAACACTTACCATTAAACTACTTTCCCCTGATTACACAATGAGAAACATGAAAACTAATATCTTATTTTTATTTCTTGTTTTGCAATTCTTGAGCCCTAGTTCACACGCTCAACCTACTTCAGACGTTACTCATATTTTATTTATAAATTCAACAAATCAAGATATGCCTTGGTATAAAAGTGTTGAGCTTGGACTGCGTACAGAGCTTACAAAACGTTCTTTTAGTTATGAACTATTTGTCGAAAATATGGATGTAAATCGCTTTGATGAAGTTAATCAAAAACAGTTAATGAAAGACTACCTCAAACAAAAATATAAAAATAAGCACATCGATATCATCGTTACTCAGTCGCCTTCTGCAGCGACGTTACTATCTCAATTAGATGATTTTTTTATAAATGCTCCACGAATATACTTAGAGCCAGGCGCCCAGTTTAATCTACCAAAAAAGACCAGCGGAGCTGTGATCCAAGCTAAATTAGATTATGCGCAAGCAACAGCAAATGCTGTTAATTTAATGAAGCCTAAAAAATTGATCGTGATTTTAGATACAAAAAACGATATTGGTATGAGCTTTCATCGAGGACTATTTTCGGTTATTAACCGTGATTTTTCGTATTTAAGTGTAGAAAAGTGGTTTGATCTTCCATTACCAGAATTACTCACCAAAGTAAGAAATGCCCCAGCAGATTCAATTATTTTATTTACCCCCATTTTTAGGCGTTACGATAATAAATCACTTAGTCCTTATCAGCTAGTAGAGCGATTAACTGAAGAAAGTCCGGCGCCAGTGTTTAGCTATTGGGAAGTACTATTAGGCTCAGGTGTTGTTGGTGGGTATGTATTGTCGGGTGAAAAAATAGGTAAACGTATTGCCGATTCAATAGTTTTTTATAATGAAAATAAAGCGTTAAATGAAATTAGTGGTGAAGGGCTTAGTACATACTCATATGATTGGCGACAATTAAGTAAGTTTAATATTGCTCCGCAGAGCTTGCCAGAAGAGTCAATTATCTCTTATTACGAGCCAACTTACTTTGAGAAAAATAAAATATTAATTTACAGCGCTACTGTAATTATTTTTATTCTTAGCAGTTTTTTAGTTTTTGTTTTGTTTTTAAACCAACGCCGCATTCAACTTTTAAAAGAGCTTGATGAAGAAAAGCAAAGATTAGAGTCGCGCGTTGAAGAGCGCACTGAAGAGCTTTTGCACGCCAAGGAAGAAGCAGAGCATCTGACATCCGCTAAGTCTGAGTTTTTAGCAAATATGAGTCATGAAATTAGAACCCCTATGAGTGGGATTATTGGTTTGACTAATATTTTGCTCGAAAAAGGTTTACCTGGTGAGTATGAGTATTATTTAGATAAAATTAAATACTCCTCAGATCAACTCCTGGTGGTTATTAACGATATTTTAGACTTTTCAAAAATTGAGTCTGGAAACATTAACCTTGAGGAATTTCCTTTTTCTGTAAATTCGATTGTTGATTATATCAAAGCAACCTTCAATGAATTGGCCCAAAGTAAAGGGGTCACATTTGATATTGTCATTGATGAGGCAGTTAAACTGGACTTAATCGGCGATGTAGTGCGAATAAATCAGGTGCTGTTAAATTTATGCTCTAACGCAATTAAATTCACCCCTCACGGCACTGTATCGGTTTTAATTGAGTCAAGAAAGTTATTAGACGATCCGCAAAGTGTTTGCTTATATTTTACAGTTAAAGACTCAGGTATTGGCATCGCTGAGGATAATCTTAGTAATTTATTTGAATCATTTACTCAGGCAGATAGTTCTACAACTAGGAAGTTTGGTGGTACAGGGTTAGGTTTAACAATTAGTAAGAGTTTATGCCAATTGATGGGTGGTGATATAACAGTACACAGCACTCAAGGTGTGGGTAGTGAGTTTGTAGCTTCGGTGGAAGTTAAATTGAACAACCAAGCGTTGATTGATGATACGCCTAACCTAATCTTTACTGATCCGTTTGATGTATTAATTATAGATGATAATGAAGAGGACCTTAAAGTAATTGAAAATCAGTTTACAGCTATGGGTTTAGCATGTACTGCGTGCTCGTCTGCTAAGCAAGCTATTGATATTATTGAACAGAATAAAGAAAAATTTAAAGTCATTATTGTCGATTGGATAATGCCAGCGATGAGTAGTGAAACATTTTTAACGCGTATTTATAATATTAATCCCCAGCTTTGCAGTAATATAATTGTACTTACAAGGGATCATGAGGTTTTACTTAATGATGTGGCTAACAAAATAAATATAAACACAATTTTGCAAAAACCTGTTTATTCGAGTGTCTTGTATAAGGAGGTGAGCAGTAGAGTGTTAGGTTTTTTTAATGAAGTGCCTAAAGTAAATACTGTGAGTGAACAGTCGCTGGCGGGTATTAAAGTATTAGTTGTGGAAGATAATTCAATCAATCGACTCATAGTTACCAACATACTAGAAAATAGCGGCGCTCAGGTTTACTTAGTTGATAATGGATTAGAGTGCATCCAAACAGTAAAGTTAGAGCCGTTTGATATAATTTTAATGGATATTCATATGCCTATCATGGACGGTGTTGAGGCGACTCAAATTATTCGTAATGATAGTGATGAAACTATCGCAAATATTCCAATAATTGCCTTAACAGCTAATGTTATGAAAGATGATATTACACGATACTTATCTATTGGCATGAATGCTCATGTTGCAAAACCCATTAAAACACAAAAACTACGTGAAACTATAATTCGCTGTTTAAATAAATAGTTGCGCTATATAAATAACTTAATATTTTTATCAAATACCTTCCGCAATCCCTTCCATTGGCTTGAGCCGATTTTTTAATAACTTAAAAAAATTTATAAAATAGAATTTGACTCACGCGTGTTTGTATGTGAAATTCCATATATTCGATTTTTCGTATATTCACTTGGTAAAGGTTGAGTTATAAATGTCAGAAGTTAATGGGTTACCAAATACAAATAAAATACACAGCGTTGTTCCACATACTAAAAATTTTAATGTTAGTTTTTCTGAGCACAAACCTAAAATTTTATTGTTATATGGATCATTAAGAGCGCGTTCTTATAGTAAGTTGGTAATAGAGGAGAGTGCACGTTTATTAACGTATTTTGGTGCTGAGGTTAAAATTTTTAATCCTGAAGGTTTACCTCAAACCGATAGTGAAGATGAATCACACCCTAAAGTACAAGAGTTACGAGATTTAATGCTTTGGTCAGAAGGGCAAGTATGGTGCTCTCCAGAACGTCATGGCTCAATGACGAGCATATTCAAAAACCAAATTGATTGGATACCACTCAATTTAGGTGGTGTAAGGCCAACGCAAGGTAAAACACTCGCAGTGCTGCAAGTTTGTGGTGGATCGCAATCATTTAATGTAGTGAATCAACTACGAGTATTAGGGCGTTGGATGCGTATGGTAACAATACCAAATCAGTCCTCAGTGCCACAAGCTCATTTAGAATTTGAAGAAAATGGGCGCATGAAACCCTCTCCACTTTATAATCGGATTGTTGATGTTATGGAGGAGTTGATAAAATTTACTTTGTTATTACGAGATCAAAAAGATTACTTTGTAGATCTTTATTCTGAACGTGTGGAATCTGCAGAAGAACTTAGCCAACGCGTTAATCAAAGCTCTATTTAGGACAGAACAATGGGATTATTTGAACGTTATCTTTCTGTGTGGGTAGCCTTAGCTATTACTTTTGGTATTGTAGCTGGTTCTATAATGCCAAGTGCATTTAGCTTAATTGCTGGTTTTGAATATGCCCATGTAAATATTGTAATCGCAGTACTTATTTGGTTGATGATTTACCCAATGATGGTGCAAATTGATTTTTCATCAATTAAAGATGTAGGTAAAAAACCAAAAGGGTTAGTGCTCACTATCGTTATTAATTGGCTTATAAAGCCCTTTACTATGGCGCTACTAGGCTGGTTATTTTTTAAGGGTATTTTTGCCGATTTTGTTGACCCACAAACAGCTACAGAATATATAGCTGGTATGATTTTGTTGGGTGTTGCGCCTTGTACCGCTATGGTGTTTGTGTGGAGTCAATTGACAAAAGGCGATGCTAATTACACCTTAGTGCAGGTATCAATAAATGACATAATTATGATTTTTGCCTTCGCACCTATTGCAGGGCTATTACTTGGTGTGACTGATATTACTGTACCTTGGGATACACTGCTATTATCGGTGGTATTGTATGTACTTATCCCGCTGGTGGCCGGTGCTGTTACCCGTAAAAAGCTTGATAAAGAAGATGACCATACGTGTTTAAATAACTTTTTAAAGGTAATGAAACCTTATTCTATTATTGGCTTACTCGCGACAGTAGCGCTATTGTTTGGTTTCCAATCGCAGATATTAATAGAAAAACCAGAGGCAATAGTTCTTATTGCAATCCCGCTTTTAATTCAAACTTACGGTATTTTTGCGATTGCTTATATTGCAGCTAAAAAAATGGGGCTTGCACATAACATAGCGGCGCCTGCATGTATGATTGCCACTTCAAACTTTTTTGAGCTAGCTGTTGCGGTTGCTATTTCATTATTTGGTTTACATTCTGGGGCTGCACTTGCCACTGTGGTGGGAGTGTTGGTAGAAGTCCCCGTAATGCTAAGCTTGGTATACTTTGCAAATAAAACCCGCCATTGGTTTAATTAAGGCGGTATGCAGCATAATCTCTGCTGGCATACTTTTTAAAATGATCTGTCGATGGCTTTCATCTATTTACAGAATAAAGGGCATAGCTGTTTATTTTTGTAAGTTCTCGTTTATCTGAGTGTTTTTTGTTTAGTACTATTAATAAACGTTTAAACTTAGTTTGCAGCCTTGTGCTTCTATAGATATTGAACAACACTTTAGTTATCAATATAACGAGTGGCAGGCTATGCAAAAGAGTAAACTCTGGCTTTTAAAGTACTTCAAAGGTATCTCTTTTGTTTTGTTTTTGATGATACTTATTAGTTTTAATTTCATTTTAAATGATGCATTACATCAAAAAGCACATGTTTCTGGGCAGCAGTTTGTTAAACGCGTTTATGAATTAAATTTATCTCCCTCTATAAATAATGAAGTGTTGGTCGCATTAGCTAAAAATGAAGGCTTTAAGTTAGAGCTGCAAAATTCTTCTGATCACTTTAGGAACTTAGTAAATTTAGAACGCGAAGTTTTTACTTTTAAAACGTTAAGTTTGAGCCTTTATCACTATCCAGTGTGGGTAACACAAAGCTACTTATTTATATTTTTGAATCTGATTATATTAGGCGCTGCTAATTGGTCTTATCGCTGGTGGAGCCTGTTAAAAGTAAACCGTAAAGTAATGCCTAAAAATACAGTTATACAGCCGACTAAAATTATTCAACAAAGGCATAAAAATACTCAACTAATCGAACAGGCAAAAAAATGTGATTTAAGTTCTTTGTATGGAGTTAATACTGCATCACATAACTTATTTTTACTTATTGAGTGTGATTGTAGCTTTGATAAAAAAACGGATATAGAAGCCAATTTTAAAGTCTTAATTACTAAAAAATTAGCCGAGCTTAAAGATGTGTCGGTAAAAATACTAAACTCTAATTACTTAGCGGTTACCTTACCAAACATTTCTATTAGCGAGTTGAATAGCTACGTTGAAAAGCTTCATAAAAATGTGTTTTTAATATGTCAAAATCATCAAAAAAATATTACTCATAAAAATATTAAAATAGGTGCGTGTGATTATCAATTAGGCGCTGATCAAGTGGCGGTTTATAAGCTAGCAAAATCAGCACTCGCGCTATCACAAAGCAGCCTATTGCAGCATTGCCACCGTTTAACGTTAAATCACTGCCAAGAAAAACACCTCTCTAGCAAACAGGTTATAGAAAACATTAAAAAGAATAAATTTATATTATTCTTTCAGCCTGTATTTGAACTCTCTAGTGGAGATATCCTGCAGCATGAAGCTCTTATTCGGGTTAGGCATAGCCAACTTGGTTTACTGGCCGCTCGTTATTTTATTAAGCAGGTTTATAGTGATCAAGACGCTTTAATATTAGATAAAGCTGTAATAACACAAGTCAAAAAGCTAATGCTCAGTGAGTCTTCGGCTTTAACAGTTAGTGTAAATCTACACCCTAAAAATTGGTTTAATACTGTATTTTGGGAGTGGTTAGCCAATCAAATGGCAGAGCTTAAGTTAAATACTAAATTACAATTTGAAATAAGTGAGGCAGAATTTTTTACTCATAGAGAGTCGATAACTAATGCACTCAATGTTATTAAAAAAGGGCATTCACATATTGTGATTGATAATGTAAAAAGCAGTGAGAAAGTAGCCATGCTAGTTGATTATAACCAAGTATGTGGGCTTAAGTTATCTTACGAACTGGTTCATTTGTTAGATGAAAAAACTCAAAGTCAAAAGAAAATAAAAAGGATAGTCGAAGCCGCTAGTCTTTTAAATCTACCCGTATACGCGGTGGGCGTAGAGACTCAAAAAGAGCTACTTACGCTTACCAAATTGGGAGTGGTAGGAGCTCAAGGTTTTTACTTTTCAGAGCCACTTCAAGAGTTTACGCAAGCGGTATTTAATTAAGGTCTAGATTAACCCTCTATATTTAAGCCCATTTAAGCCTTGAAGCCCGCCAGTATGAACAGCAATAATTTTACTCCCAGATGGGAAATAATCTTGCTCAATAAGCTGCCACAATGCATACATCATTTTTCCGCTATAAATAGGCTCAAGCGGTAGGTTGTGTGTGCGGCCTATATCTTGGCAAAACTGCCATAACTCAGGTGAAAACTTACCATAGCCACCATCATGAAACTCTGTGAGTAACTGCCAGTTAGTTTGATTATTAGCTTTAGCGCTCAGCTTTTTTATTTCTTCATTTAAATAATCAGCTTGTTTTAATACCGCTATACCAATAACTTGTGTTGTTGAAGCACTGCCTTCTATTAGTCCAGCAAGTGTGCCACCACTACCTGTAGGACAAACTAAGTAGCTATGTTCGGGTAAGCTTTGTACTAATTCTTTACACCCTAATAAAGCATGTTCATTTGTACCACCTTCAGGGATGATATAAGCGTTTGGAAAGCGCTCTTGCAAAGCATTAAGGTAATCGCTGTCTTGGCGTTTTCGATACTCTATACGATTAACAACATGTAGGTTCATACCACAATGTTTTGCAAATTGGATTGTTGGGTTGTTGTTATCCAGTTCTGGTCCGCGAATAATCGCGCGAGTTTTTATATTAAATTCTTTTCCTGCCGCTGCGCAGGCATGAATATGGTTTGAAAACGCACCACCAAAAGTCAGAAGCTCTGTTTTATTTATCTTTTGCATATACGCTAAATTGTATTTTAATTTACGCCATTTATTGCCACTTATTAGCGGATGGAGTAAATCATCACGTTTTATACCTAAACAAATATTTCTCTTTTTTAGAAACGAGCTATCTAATTGTTGAATATAGTTATTTTCATCTATTTTGAATTTTTCACGCATTTTATTGGTTTTCAATTTGGCAAAGTAGTTAAAATGTACGACACTTATTTCATACATAATTAACAATAGTAGCTATATGAAAGAAAAGCTGTTTTCATGGTTAAATCGTAGTTTAGATCCAAATACAGCTATTGGTGTTGCAACTTACGCAGATACTGTTAACGCGGTATGTTTAAAAAAACAACGCGACCAATGGATGGTTCACAGTTCTCACAGTGTTAATGTGTCTGAGCAAACTGATTATACCGCTGCAATTGTTGCTTGTACAAATGAGGTGTCTACTGATATTTGTGCAGTTAATTTAGTCATACCGCACTACTTTTATCAAATAGTGCAAATGGATAAACCAAATCTCAGCGATGAAGAAATAATTCAGTCGCTGCCTTGGACTACAAAAGATTTAGTTGATATAGCTTCTGAAAACATTGTAGCTGACTTTATCGATTATCCAATAACGTTACCAATGCAAAGCAGCAAAATGAATGTATTTATTACCAATAAGCTGCAGCTACTTCCGTTTATAGACAGTTTTGAACAAACTAAACCAGTTTTGCGTGCAATGACCTCTGAAGAAATGGTTTTAGTAACTTTATTTGGCTCATACAAAGAGGCGCATATGCTGATTGTGCAGCATGCTAATCATGAACCTCGAATCTTAATTATTCGTGATGGACAATTAGTATTAGCTAGGCGATTAAATGGTTTTTTAGGTATTTCAGACAAGGATCAAAACCAAGAACTAGTAGAGGCGTTAGGGTTAGAAATTCAGCGTTCGATGGACTTTTTTGAAAGCCAGCTCAAGCAACCGCCAATTCGCAGCATACAGTTACAGTGCGATGATTTATCTTCATTAACTCTTAGAGCCGGTCTTGCAGAGTTTTTACAAGTAAAAGTTGTAGATTTTGCGCCTAACTTAGAATTAGCGCAGCAATTAGAGGCAAACTTTTATTATGCGCTCGGAGCAGCCTATCAATTAACAGATCCGGAGTCTGTGCTATGAAAACCCGGATTAATTTTTATCAAAAAACCTTACGAGTACGCCGAGACCCAGTCCCTTTATCGGGAATGATTACGTTGTGGTTAGGTGCGCTATTAATTATTGCAATCACGTGGGCTTTTTACAGTTATAAAACTTATTCAAGTGAGCTTGATTTAGAACAAAAAAAGAAATATCTCAAACAAGGAAAAGCTCAGTTAGAAGTTGTAAAACAGCAGCTAGCAGAGAAGCAAAATAAAACAATTTTTATTAATGAGCTAAAAACACTTCAGCAAGAGGTTTTGCATAAGCAGCAAATATTTAGTTATTTAGAGCAAAGCTCAGATCAATCCGCAACCGACTATGCGCAGGTTATGCAAGATTTAGCCAAGTATCACGAGCCTAATATCTGGCTTACCCATATTAAATTTGTAGGGCAAAGTGTCACGTTTCAAGGGCAAGTATCGCAGTCAAAATTTTTACCTATGTGGTTTAATAATTTAAAGCAGTCACCTTTTTTTATTGATAAAGAATTTTCAGTTTTAGAACTGTCAACAAAAGATGGTCTGAGTGAATTTAATGTGGCGACCGACCTTGCTGATAAAGGCGCTAAACCATGAACAACAAGAAAGACAAAGGTTGGCCTATTTGGGCAAAGTATCGAGCTCAATTTGCATCGCTGCAAAAGCGTGAGAAGTATTCCACTGTATTTGTAGGCTTATTCATGGTGATTTACCTCGGCCTGTGGTTTGTTATTTTTCCACAGCAAGATGAAGTTGCTCATATTCGCTCTGAACAAAATGCAGCATTGCAGGAGTTACAGCAGATAAATGCGCAACTCTCCATGTTAAATCAAGCACTAAACTACGACTACACTAAGGTTTTACGCAGTCAAATTGCACAAACCAGAGATGAGTTAGCAGAAATAAATAATCAACTTAATAGTTTTAGCCAAGGCTTTGTAGCGGCTAAAAATGTACCTGCCGTTTTAAAAGATTTGCTCGTAGATAGTAGCGACGTAAAAGTGAGTAGCTTTAATGTCAAACCAGCACAGGCTATCGATGTAGAAAAACTAGGTGAACATGATACGCAAACATTATTTTTTGAGCATCAGATGGTCGTTACTTTAGAAGGTAGCTACTTTAGCTTACAAAAATATTTAGCCGCATTAAAAAATAATCAAGATAAGTTATTAATACAGGAGTTTAGTTATCAGGTACTAGAGTACCCTCAAGCTGAATTAACTTTACAAATTGCTACAGTGAGCGCTAATGAAAAATTTATCGCATTATAATTTATGTTTTTTATTACTTTTGTTCACTTTCGCACCCAGTGCATTAGCGCAATTACGCGATCCTACTCAACCAAATATGTATGTAAATAACAACAAGAGTGTAACTCAAAACACAGAACTTAAATTGCAATCTATTATTAAAAACAGTACAGCATTTAAGGCCATTATTTCAGGCCATATTTATCGAGTCGGTGATGCTGTAGACGATTTTCGGGTGCTAAGCATTAACTCAAAACAGGTTGTGTTAGCAAATGATGATAAACAAATAAAATTAGAATTATATGACTATGAAATTAAAAAATAATTTATCTCATCCGTGGCTTGTTCTTCTATTGTTACCTACATTTTTAACTGCGTGCCATAGCTTTAAACCAGGTAAAGAGGTTAAAACTCATATAGAACAAGAGCTGGCTGAAAAGCCTGTAGATACTAAAGCGATTGCGCCTTTACAGATGCCGAGTGAGCTTACCCAAAGCCTACTATCATCAATAAATAATGAGCAAACTATAAGTGATGATTTATCTATAAAGCGTTTTGATGTAGCCGCTAATGACGTTGAAATAGGCGCCTTTTTTGCAGGCTTAACAGACGATACGCCTTTTAGTGTTGCTGTGCATCCTGAGGTAAATGGCACAATTAGTTTAAATCTTAAAAGCGTTACTTTTAATGAAGTCATTGCTGTTATTAAGCGTATGTATCCTTTAGATATTGTTAATGAAGGACGAATAGTACAAGTACTGCCAGCCAAAATGCGCACAGAAACAATACCTGTAAATTATTTAATGATGCAGCGCCATGGTCAGTCTACAGTGAGTGTGGTTGCTGGTGGGGTTAGTCAATTTGCACAAAGTGGCAGTAGTTCGAATGGTTCAAGTTCAGGTAGTAGTAACCAGCAAAATAATGAGTTTGGCGGCGATAATCAAAGCTTAGATTTAAACGGTTCTCGAATCCAAACAATTAATAAAAATGACTTTTGGAAAGAATTAGAAGTCGCCCTTAAGTCTTTAATTGGCGCAAGCGGTGGGCGCTATGTTGTTGCAAGCCCACAAGCTAGTTTGGTAACCGTAAATGCATTACCAAGCGAAATTAGTCAGCTAAAAGAGTTTTTGCGTCAAAGCCAAGAAAACCTGCAACGCCAAGTTATTCTAGAAGCAAAAATAATAGAAGTAACTTTAAAAGATGAGTACCAACAGGGAGTTAACTGGGAGCGTATAGCGAGTGGTTTAGAAGGCGGTATTTCGTTTGCTACAACAGCGGGTTCTACTATTAGTAATAGTATTTCAGCCGCAATTGGTGGAGCGTCATCGCTAACCATTCAAAAAGGAGACTTTAACGGGGTTATTAATTTGCTTGAAACGCAAGGTGATGTGCAAATGCTATCTAACCCTCGAGTTACCGCTACAAACAATCAAAAAGCAGTTATAAAAGTAGGGCAAGACGAATATTTTGTTACTAATGTATCAAGTACGACGGTAACGGGTACTGCTACAACGACCTCGCCTGAAATTGATTTAACGCCGTTCTTTTCTGGTATTGCCCTTGATGTAACGCCGCAAATTGACAAGTATGGCTCAGTTATTTTGCATGTTCACCCTTCAGTAACTGAAACAGAAGAGCAGCTAAAAGTAATTACATTAGACGATCAACGTTTTGAGTTGCCTCTAGCACAAAGTAACATTCGAGAATCAGATACTGTTATTCGCGCTCAAAGTGGCGAAATAGTGGTTATTGGTGGTTTGATGCAAACATCAACACAGGATGAAGAATCAAAAACCCCCGTGTTGGGTGATATCCCACTATTTGGCAATTTATTTAAAAGTATTCGTAAACGCCAAGAGAAAAAAGAACTGATTATTCTAATCAAACCAACGGTTGTTATGCCAGATACTTGGAAAAAACAACAAGGTGAAAGCCGTCAGCTTTTAAAAACATGGTATGAAAACTAACTATGTATTTAAGCTTTTTTAATTTAAGTGAAATGCCTTTCACGTTAACCCCTAACACAGATTTTTTTTGTGCACTTGAACCGCACCATGAAGCGATGCAAGTGTTAACAACAGCTATTGAAATGGGTGAAGGGTTTATTAAAGTCACTGGTGAAGTTGGGACTGGTAAAACGCTACTTTGTAGAAAGCTATTAAACCAACTTGAGCCAGATTACATTGTGGCTTATTTACCTAACTCTTATTTAAGCCCAGAAGAGCTTAGATGGGCGATTGCCATTGAGCTGGGTATGGATGTAGATAAAGCATTAGATCAGCAAGCACTAGGGCAGCTTATAAATCATCACTTACTCGACTTACAAGAAGATAATGAGCGTGTAGTGCTCTTGATAGATGAGGCGCAATGCTTGGGTTGGGAGACTCTAGAGGCGCTGAGATTATTTACAAACTTAGAAACAGAAAGTGAAAAACTAATTCAAGTTGTGTTATTTGGGCAACCTGAACTTGATGAAAAGCTGGCAAACAACAAAGTAAGGCAATTACGCCAACGTATCAGTTTTTCGTATAAATTACGGGCGATGACTGGCGCTGAGGTTGTTTATTATATTAATCACCGCTTACAAGTTGCAGGGTTTAATAGGCCTCCTTTATTTAATAATAGTATGGGGCTCAAAATTGCTAGAGCTAGCCGTGGAATTCCTAGGTTAGTTAATATTTTATGCCACAAAGCACTATTACAAGCTTACGGTGAAGGGTTAAATATAATAACAAATCGCCATATTCAACTTGCCATAAAAGATACCGAAGACTGCGCAAAGTATCGAACCGGACAATATTGGAGCTACAGTGCTTTAATGTTTAGTGTTTTAGCTATTGCTGCCATATGGGTATGGAGGCAGTTGTTATGAGCGTTATAAATAATATGCTTAAAAATATTGAGCAACGTGAAGCTAAGCAAGTAAGTATTCAAGAAGGTATAAGTTTAAAGCCGATATATGATGTAAAAAATATTGCATTTAAAGCCGTAATTTTACTTATTATGTTAAGTGTCATTTTTTTAGCATACCTATATTTACCGACCGCCGACAAAAAAGAGACTCAACGTGAGTCTGTGTTACCACAGCAAAAAATGGTCGCGGTTCTAAGCTCTAATTTATCTGATTATCAAGATGAAAAAAGCAATGTAGAACCTTTAGTTGAGCAAGATGTTGTGAAAACGGTTGTGCAAGTTGAGCAAATAAAACCAGAAGTGAATGATTTAGCTGAATCCAAGTTGAGTGAAGCAACATTACTGGTTTCTCAACCAACGGCTGAGCCAGTTGTAATTGCCGAGGTTAAACAAGGCCCTGCACTAGCTAAAGATAATGTACTGGTAACTAGCGAAGCTATTGTCAGCAAACCAAAAATTACTCCAATGATTAAAACTAAGTCTCAAAATACTATGACTAAAAGCGTGGCAGAAGCTAAGTCGCCACAGGCTTTATTGATTGAGCAATTAGCCGCAGCTAAACAAGCAATACAGTTTGGCTTATACAATGAAGCCATTAGTGATTTAAATATTATTTTAGCGCAATTGCCTTTGCACGTTGAAGCTCGAAATTTACTCGCTGCAACTTACTTTAAACAACAAGATATAAATTCTGCGCAACAGGTTTTGCAAGCAGGTATTCGCCAAAACCCTAACGTACTTGAATGGCGTGTAATGCTAAGCAAAATACTTATTATGCAACAACAGTATGAAGGAGTATTGCTGCTTTTAAGTGATGAATTTGAGGCTCAAGCGAATCTTGATTTTTGGGTGCTACAAGGTACTGCTGCGCAAAGTGCGAGTAAGCACCATAAAGCACTTGAAAGCTTTAAACATCTTACACAACTACAGCCTAGTCAAGCTAAGTGGTGGCTGGCACTTGCAACCTCAAAAGATGCATTAGGAGAGTACCTCGATGCTAAACAGCTTTACAAAGTGGCTCTAGATTTAGGTGGATTAAATACAGCTATGACGCAGCATGCATTACAGCGTTTAGTTGCGCTAAAGGAGGCCGTATGAGACCTAGTTTAAAAATGCGCTTAGGGGACTTACTTGTTCATGAGCACATGATCACCGAAGCGCAACTAAGCGAAGCGCTAAACGTTCAAGCTGCGACGGGTCGTAAATTAGGTTCGACGCTTATTACACTTGAGTTTATTAGTGAACCACAACTATTACGTTTTTTAGCGCAGCAATTACAAGTACCTTTTTTAGATATATCACAGCGAAAAATATCAGCTGATGTATCTAAGCTTTTATCTGAGGTTTATGCACGTCGCTACAGAGCATTAGTAATTGAAGACAATGGTGACTCTGTTTTAGTCGGGATGAGCGATCCTGCTGATCTAAGGGGGCTTGATCAACTTGCAACTATGCTTGCTCCTAAACGAATAGATTTAGCTGTTGTACAAGAAAGTCAAATAATGGCTGCGTTTGACAACGTGTATCGCCGTACAGATGAAATTACCAACTTTGCAGCACAACTTCATGAAGAATATCAAGACGTAGAAGAGTTTGATTTAAATTCTTTAGGTGATGAGACATCAGATGCAACCGTTGTTAAGTTACTGCAATCAATATTTGAGGATGCAGTGCAAGTTCGTGCATCCGATATTCACATTGAGCCAGATGAAGGTTTGCTTCGCATTCGTCAACGTGTAGATGGCATATTACAAGAGCACACTCTTAACCAAGTAAAAATAGCATCGGCATTAGTGTTACGTTTAAAGCTTATGTCGGGATTAGATATATCTGAAAAACGCCTCCCTCAAGATGGCCGGTTTAATATAAAAGTACGCAGCCATAGTATTGATGTGCGTTTATCTACCATGCCGGTTCAGCATGGTGAGTCAGTTGTAATGCGCCTGCTTGACCAATCCGCAGGATTACTATCGTTAGATGAAACGGGTATGCCTGTACACATATTAAAACGTGTGCGCAGCATTATAAAACGTCCACATGGGATGGTTTTAGTTACCGGGCCAACAGGTTCGGGTAAAACAACCACACTATACGGTGCACTAAGTGAGCTGAATCAACAAGAAAGTAAAATTATCACAGTAGAGGATCCTGTTGAGTATCGTATTGGCCGTATTAACCAGGTACAAATAAATAATAAAATAGGGCTGAGCTTTGCAAGTATTTTACGGACCGCTCTAAGGCAAGATCCTGACATTATAATGGTTGGCGAAATGCGTGACCAAGAAACCGTAGATATTGGATTAAGGGCCGCTTTAACAGGCCACCTCGTACTATCAACGTTACATACCAATGATGCAATTACCAGTGCTATGCGTTTAATCGACATGGGGGCACCGGCTTACTTAGTGGCAAGTTCACTGCGCGCGATTATTGCTCAGCGATTAGTAAGACGAGTATGTAATGACTGCAGAGTACCGTACTTGCCAGATCGCCAAGAATTAAGTTGGTTAAAATATTTAGGCGAAGAGATTACAGATGCTCAATTTTCTAAAGGGCAAGGTTGCACCGCATGTAATCACAGTGGCTATAAAGGGCGTGTAGGTATTTTTGAGTTACTCGAAATGGATGATGCAATGATGGATGCATTACGAGTTAACGACACGCAAGGTTTTGCAAAAGCCGCTAAAAATAGCGCGAATTTTTCGCCGCTCTCAACAATGGCATTAAACTATGCTAAGCAAGGTGTTACCTCTTTAGATGAAGTATTTAAAGTGGCTGAATATATCCCAGAAATAGTAGGGGATATTGATGCAACTATATAGCTACAAAGCTAAAGACAGCAAAGGTATGTTGGTTAAAGGGCAATTAGAAGCGAGTAACCAAGCTGGCGTAGCTGATAGTTTAATGAAGCGTCAATTTATACCAATATCAATCTCTTTAGTTGAAACAAAAAATAACATCAAAATTTTTGATAATTTATTTGTCGAAAAAATAACGCTAGACGACATGATTATGTTTTCTAGGCAAATGTATTCGCTATTAAAAGCAGGTATACCAATTATACGAGCAATGGTTGGGTTGGCAGAAACAACACAAAATAAAAAATTTAAAAATGTACTAATAGAAGTTACCAAGCAGCTCGAACAAGGCCGCGACTTATCCAGTGCAATGGCGATACATAACGAGGTATTTAGCCGTTTAACAGTATCCATGGTAATGGTTGGTGAAGGCTCTGGACGATTAGAAGATGCGTTTTATCAACTCGCTATTTATTTTGAGAAAGAACAAGAAACCCGAAAGCGTATAAAAGCAGCTATGCGCTACCCTACTTTTGTTATTTTGGCTCTAGTAGCGGCTATGATTATTTTGAATATTTTTGTTATTCCTACCTTTGCCAGTATGTTCGAAAAATTTGATGCCGAATTGCCATTAATGACTCAAATATTAATTGGCACTAGCAGCTTTTTTGTTAACTACTGGTGGTTATTATTGGTGATGGTTATTGGTTCTGTTTTTGCTTGGAGGCGTTATTTAAATACAGAGCCTGGACGCTTTAAGTGGGATCAATATAAATTAAAAATTCCATTTATTGGGGATATTTTAAAACGGACATTGCTTGCGCGCTACAGTCAAAGTTTAGCTATGGTATTGCGCTCCGGTGTGCCTATGACCACTGGTTTATCACTAACAGCGCATGCCGTAGATAACAGCTATATGGAAAAAGCGATTATTACTATGCGCCAAGATATAGAAAAGGGCGATAGTTTACTCAGAGCCTCAAAAAGTTCTCAGCTGTTTTCTCAGCTTGTATTACAGATGGTGGCGGTAGGTGAAGAAACGGGCCGGGTTGATGAGCTCTTACAAGAGGCTGCTGATTATTATGAGCGTGAAGTTGATTACGACTTACGGAGCTTAACTGCAAAAATAGAACCTATTTTAACTGTGTTTGTTGCCATTATGGTGCTGATTTTAGCGTTGGGTATTTTTATGCCGATGTGGAACATGATGTCCGCGATTAAAGGTAATTAACCAAGTGATTGCATCAAAGGCTTACTCAAAAGGTTTCTCATTATTTGAGTTAGTTATTGTTGTGATTTTACTGGCAGTAATTTTGAGCTTTGCTATACCTCAATATATAGGTATTAAAAATCAAGCGCATAATGCAAGCGTTGACGCTATAGCAGGTAGTTTCTCATCGGCCGTTGGCATGGTTAGGGGTCAATGGGAATTAGAAGGTAGGCCAAACAGCAGGTCAAACAAAACATTTGTTAATTATGGAGGTGTAATAGTTGGTATTGATGGATCGTTAGGTACACCAACAAGTGATGAAACAGAAAAAAAAGATACTCGTGCAGAAGCTATAAATGCGAATAAATGCCGCCAAGTTTTAAATATAATTTTACAAGATGCACCCAGTAGTACGTTAAGTAATGAAATATCAAGAATAAAAAGTGTAAGTTTTTTAGTTATGTACAATGCAGAAAGTACGCAATGCGACTACTATTTAACTCATACCATTGATATTAAAAGTATACCTACCAATACGGGTGAAATATCAGGTTTAACAGGTTTTTCATACTTTGCTAAAACAGGCAAAGTAAAAATATTTAAAAATTAAGTAATTAAAAAGAGGCTTACTTATGAAAACGCAATCGTTAAAAAGTTTACCAATGAATAAACAAGCAGGTTTTACACTTGTTGAATTGATCATCGTAATTGTTATTTTAGGCATTTTAGCTGTTACCGCAGCACCTCGCTTTTTAAACTTGCAAGGTGATGCCAATGCTTCAACACTTGAAGGCTTACAAGGGTCGATTCGCAGTGGTATGAATATTGTGAATGGCAAATCTATTATTGCTAGTGATCACAAAAAGGATGAGGCTACAGTTACAGTAGATACTGGTGTAGCAGTACCTACTGTTTATGGTTATCCAGCAGCAACAGAAGAAGCCTTTGAAGCATTTTTAGATGTCAACTTTGCAGATGGAACACCAAATGCAATTGATTCAGCTGATTTCAATTTATTTGTAAACGATACAACAGTAACTATTTTTCCTAATAGTTACACTGTGGATGCAACTACTGTTGATGATTGTCGAATTGAATACACGCAAGCTACTGCGACGACAGGCCCTGTAGTTGTAACTCCTCCAGTGATTACACTTGTTACTACGGGTTGTTAATTACATAAATGATAAGCAGTAGTAAGCAACGATTGCGTGGCTTCACACTCATTGAGTTAATTATTACTCTAGTGATATTGGGAATACTGTCGGTAACGGCAGTTCCCAAATTTCTGGGCAGCTCAACAGAAGACGCCTATTCGTATCGAGACCGTACTTTAAATGCACTTAGGACAGTGCAGCTACGTGCAATGCAAAATACAGCAACAACAAGTTGCCATACCCTTTATATAACCTCCACACTTATTGCTCCCTCCACACCCGATACATGTACCGGTGGAGCAGATACCAATAACACCGATCATTTAGTGGTACAAATAAACACGCAAAGAAGTGATATAACATTTAGCGCTTTAGATAGTAACGCGAATATATTTACCCAAATTAGTTTTGATCCTTTAGGTAAATCAAATCAAACCTGTACTACGCAGTGTCGAATAGATGTTGGATTAGCTGGCGTATGCATAAGTGGTGAAGGGCTTATATATGCGTGCCCTTAAAGTAAAAGGTTTTACTCTAATAGAGCTTATTATTGGCATTGTCATGTTTGCAATTGCATTAAGTATTATTACAGCTTTAATTGCCCCACAAGCCAAAAAAAGTGCAGAGCCGATTGTGGCTTTAAGAGCCTCTGAATTTGGTCAATCATTAATGAACGAAATCCAAAGTAAGTCGTTTGATGAGCACAGTGATAGAAGCGCACCTTTTAGACGTTGCGGCGAAACAACCTTAGGTGCTGAGGCTTGTACCGCACCTGCTGACTTCGGAGTAGATAACTCAGAAACCAGAACTAGTTATAACGATGTAGATGACTATATTGCACTGTCTAACCAGCCTATTACTAATAGCTTAGGTGAGGTGTTAAGCGAGTACAGCGACTTTAATTTAGTTGTTACTGTTGAGTACGATAGCGACTTTAACGAATCGACCACCAACGATGGCACAACCTTTAAGCGTATTACTATTGAAGTAACATCACCCTTAGGCGAAGTTTACGGATTTAGTGCATATAAAGGGAATTACTAATGCAAAGAGCTAAATACCAAAATGCATTTACCCTTATAGAACTATTACTTGTCATGGTTATTATTGGTATTTTAGCCGTAAGTGCATTTTCATTTATTGGTGCTGGGGTCAGTATTTACTCACAAGGGGTTGAGCGCCAAGAAGCAGTAGCTCAGGCCCGCTTTTTAATAACGCGACTTAGTAAAGAGCTTCGCCACGCTACGCCAAACTCATTAAGGCTCTCTTGCGATAACAGCACTAGCGGAGCATGTAGTGCTCAGCAGTGCTTAGAATTTACGCCGTTTTTATCAGCGACTCACTATACAAATTACCTACCTACCGTAGCGCCTTTTAATGTTAGCGCTGTTGATTTTGAACTTAATAATTTAACGCAGCCGCAAGTTGGAGATTGGGCAACAACTTACCCGTTAAGCAGCGCTGATATATACGATGAGAATAATAATAAGCGTTTAAAACTATCAGCATTTAATAGCTCCACCACTAGTGCAATTGATGAGTGGCAATTTAGTAAAGCGTTTGCCCAAGAGTCGCCAAGTAAGCGCCTTTATTTACTCTCTCAACCTGTAAGTTTTTGCGTTGAAGAGCAGTATTTATATAGATATACCGATTACGGTTTTACAGTTAATCAATTAGATGCCGTGAGCTTACAAATAAGCAGTGGTGTTAAACGTGATTTATTAGGTATTTACATTGCCAATAATTTAGCGAGCGATTTATTTTTTACTCTTGATGCGCTCTCCCTACAAAGAAACGCTGTGCTTAATGTGAATGCGCAAATGCAATTTAACGATACTGAAGTAATGAATTTTAACCATGAGGTGCATATTCCTAATGTACCTTAAAAAAAATCATCACGGAAAAGCCTTACCCAGTAAACAAAAAGGGAACTTAATAATTGTTTCTTTGGTAATTATTGTTGCTTTATTAGCACTAGGATTAGCATTAGTTAAAGTGCTTTCTGGTGCATCTCAACAAAATACCATTGAGTATTACGGCGCTCGCGCTTTTATGGCGGCGCAAAGTGGATTAGAAAGTGGTTTAACGCAACTCTTTCCAATAAATAGCTCAGTGCAAAGCTGTGCATCAGTTACAACTAATTTAACCTTTCAAACTGCATATTTAGCTAATTGTAACGTGCTGGTGAGTTGCGATGAATATATAGACCTACCCGACAGCAGCACAACAAACGGGCTTGTTAATATTTATTACTTACAAAGTAGTGCAACGTGCGCCGCAATTGATTGCCCTGCAGGAAATGATTGCAGAAAGGATTATTGGGAAACACAAAGAACACTCAGTGTGGAGGCTAAAACTTTACCATGATAAAAAGTGCATTAGTCATTATATTTTTTAGCTGCGTGTTACTTTGTAATCACGCAAATGCAGTGCCTCCAAAAATCGAGGGCCGTTATATAGAGCTGCAAGATACATACACATCGCCTGTTTGGACAAAAGTAAATTTTCAACAGCAATATATAACGCCTCCTGCTGTATTTATGCTCTCAACAAACCAAGGTGGAAACCCTGCAATAATAAGAATACGTAATATAACCACAACTAGCTTTGAGGCCTTACCGCTTGAACCTTCAGGAGAAGATGGTGGACATATTAGTATGGGGGCGCACTATTTAGCTGTTGAGTATGGTGTGCATCAATTTCCAGACGGCACAATTATGGAAGTGGGCAGTACAGACTTATTACTCGAATTACAGTATGGCTCTAAGTCTGGCTTTGCTCCACTGACACCTAAAGGCTATAAGTCTTTAACATTTGCTGAACCGTTTACTCAAAGGCCAAACTTTTTCCATTCGTTACAAACACTCAATAGCATAGACAGCAATCCACCTTCTGAGGCATTAATTCCGTTTTTAACAGTTGCAGTAGAAAGTAATTCTCTATCTGCCAGCGGCGTTAATATTGCTTTAGAGGCATCTGAAACAGCACTTGGGATCATAAAAAACGAAACTGTTGCTTACATGGCAGTGGAGCCAGGAAGTAACCGCACATTTACTGACGATAATGGCGTTGAGGTATCGTGGGAAACTTTTTTCACAGGCTTTGAAATTGACGGTTGGAGCGATGGCTGTAATTACTTTAGTTTTACTAATAACTTTAGTGTGGCTCCTTTGGTGGTTGCAAGTAAAAATTCACGCCAAGAAGATGATGGCGGGTGGCTACGCAGCTGTAACCTAAGAACTGACAGGCTAGGGCTTGTTGTTGACGAAGACCGTGATGGCGATAACGAGCGCCGTCACGTAAACGAGGAAGCATCAATACTCGCCATGACCAGTACCTTTGTGTTTAACGGTGATATTTTAGATTGTGATACCTTGTTCCCTGGCGCTATTTCTACTTATAACAATGGTGAGGTGCAGTTAGTTCAGGGGGTAGAAATAACAGATGGCAATGCGCAGTTTGTCACCACCACAAGTTTAATTTCTACTGCGCTGACGAGCCCTCCTTTGTGTAATGGTCAGGCGTGTGTTGCTGGTGGTTATAACTCTTTAGAACCTAATCAAGCGGCGCAGGTGCCAACGGTTACAAATGATGGTAGCTCAACAGGGCCCGTACCTACTTCTTTAGCTGGCGACTATTATTACGATGAGTTGCAGTTAAGTATGCTGGAAACAGAGTACAGAGTAACAGCGCCTACACGTATATTTTTAAAAGACACAACCTCACTATTATCAACTTCATTTTTGAATATAGGTAAAACAAGTATAGTGGTCGAAACCGGCGCGTATTTAGCTATTTATGTTGATGGTGCGATTGCTATTGCAGCCGATGCCAATATTGCGGCCTATATTGTTGCCACTGGTGAGGTAAGAATCGCACAAAATGTAACGTATCAGGGGTCAATTACATCGGCTACTCAAATTATTACCGAAGGGAGCTCAACGTTTGACGCTCTACCAGTACCCGAAAGTATCCCTGGTTTTTGTGGCATTTATACACCAGAAACACTGGATCATTATCGTTTAACAATAAGCGATAACAATGCTCTAACGTGTGAAGCTAAAGAGATGACACTCACAGCCTGCGCAAATGACGCCTGCGATTTATTATTCGCAGAGCCGTCTAGTTTAAACCTTTCTCCAGATAATAGTGGTCAGCAAAGTTGGGTTACGGGGGAGAATATTAATTTTACAGGATCAGCGGTTGTCGAATTTGCTAAACGCACCACAGGCAGTGTTACATTTGGATACAACACTGCAGAACCTTCAGCACCTCTTCGTTGTTATATCGGTGGTAATAATGTTGGTTTGAGTGGCTGTAAAGTTACGTTTTCTGATGCCGGATTTATTTTTAATAATGATACAGATGGAAATACTACCATTCCAACTCAGCTATCAGCAAAACCCTCAAGTACAGGCTTTAATGCAAAAGCGTTATCTATCCAGGCGGTAAAAACTAATACCACTACGGGCGTATGTGAAGCGGCATTTCCTGCAGGTGGTGATGTAAGCTTAGATTTATCGTATACATGCAGTGCTGGTGCAAGTTGCTCTGATACGGTTTCACTTAGTAACAACAATAATACCTTTGCGGTCGAGCAAGCAGCTAAATCGTTCACGCTAAACTTTGATAGTGAGTCTAAAGCCCCGATTGTTATAAATTATCCCGACGCAGGAAAGTTGAGTTTAAATGTAAACACCAATTTAATTTTAGACCCAGTCACTAATTTATCAGTAAATTTAACGGGTAGTTCAAATGAGTATGTTGTAAAGCCATTCGGATTAGCGATGGAAATTGCAAGTGATGGTTATGCAGCAGACGCTGATGGAAGTTTATTTAGATTAACTGGCGAAGCATTTGATTTAAAGATGAATGCGGTGCAATGGCAAACAGGGCAAGACACTAACAACGATGGTTACCCAGATAACTACAGCAATATAATAAATAACACCATTGCCAAGCACTTTATTACAGAGCAACCACTTGTAGAGGCATTACTTAAAGCGCCTACGCTAGGCGTTCAAGGTACGCTTGAAGCGATGAGCACTGTTGCCTTTAGTGACACAGGCAGTTTGAGTGAATCTATATCGCAGTATAATTACGACCAAGTTGGCATCATTGATTTAACAGCAGGTCTGCAAGATGCCGATTACTTTGGCGCGGGAGATGTAAAAGGTGAATTATATAATATTGGTCGTTTTGCACCTTCGCAGTTTCAGGTAGTGGGGGTTCAAGCTGCCGCACAATGCACGCAATACGGCAGTAATTTAACTTACCTTGATCAACCTTTTGAACTTGGCTTTACAGTTCAAGCGCTAAATCAAAATGGTGAGCTAATGGCTAATTATAAAGAGGGCTTTGATAAGTCCAGTGTAGAGGTTAATGCCGAAAATAATGAAGTAGCTAACTATGTACCCGCAACTAATTTTGCTAGCCGATTAGTAAACCTAGGAAATAATAACTGGGGAGATATAAGTGACGGCCAGTGGCAAATGAGCCAACTTAACACGACACTCGAAAGATTAGGTGTAGGGCAAGCAGATGGACCGTTTGCTATGGTGAGTTTAATGGTAACGCTTTCTAACATAGAAGGAGCAACGCTCATTGATGCAAATGATAAACCTAATACACAAACAGCATGCTCGGGTGGCTGTAATAGCGTAAGACTAAATACATTACCAATAGAGTTTAAATTTGGACGCTTAGTCCTTGGTAATAACGCAGGCTCCGATCTCGACCCTTTACTTATTCCTATGCAGGCTCAGTATTACAATGGCAGTGGATTTGTAAATAACGCAGAAGATAACTGTAGTGTATTTGATCATACCCAAATCACTCAAATATCACCTAACAGCCCGCAGTTAGCCTATGAATATGGAACGGGTGTATCTGGCCAGTTAGAGGCGGGAGTGTATCCGGCAAACAATGGTATTTATGCACAGCCAAATGGTTTGGGTGAATTTACCTTAGAATATAATACTTATGATTGGTTAAAGTGGGATTGGCTGGGGGATGAAACACAGCTTGATCCTCGTACTATTTTACAATTTGGACGCTTTCGAGGAAATGATCGGGTTATTTACTGGCGTGAAACACGCGAATAGTTGTAAACTAAGATAATAATTGAACAAAGCTTGTGTTTTGTGCTGCAAGTACATAGCATAAGGCTTTAATTATAAAAAATAATAACGACCAAATAATTGCCGCTTTTTGGGACTGGAATATATGCGAATTACTCCTTTATCTCTGTTAATTTCAGCTAGTTTGTTAGCTAGTAGTGCATTTGCACAAGACACAGCTACAGTAACTGGAATTGAGTCAGAGATTAGTGTTAAACAGACAGAATACGATAACTCGACAAGAATACTTGAAAAACATCTTAAAGAAGAAAGTCAGTTACAAAATCAACTAGAGCTACTTCGTTCTCGTTCTACAGAGCTAGATAAAGAAAAAAACCAAGCGCTCGATGCGATGAACGAAATGTACCGTCGTTTAATTGACGATCCCACTATTAATATTAGTGCGGCTCAATCACGCTATCAAAAAGCGGTGATTGATCATAAGCAAAACAAAGATGATATTTCTATGCAGTTGGCGGCAATTGCATCCCACCGTAAAGATATAGAGCAAATTCGTGTTGCTAAGCATACGCTTTTAAATACTTTAGAAAGTTTAAAAGAGCAGTTAACTACAGCCAGAGTAGAGCGTTTACGTAACGAGTTTACACGTGAAGGCACGCTTGAAGTTAACCATACGATTAACTGTAAGCGAACAGAAACGCTAGCGGCGTGTGAGCAACGCGGTCAGCAAATGGGGCTACAAAAAGCAACTAAACGCTTTGTAGATCAAATATTTGCAAACTTAACAGAAGAGCGCATTGTTGAGCCAAAACGTAATTTGGCGGGCGCTCAAGTACAAATATTAAGTAGCCATGTAGTTAACAGTGCATTTAGCGGCCAAGGTAACTACAACGTTAACTTAAGCGTAACCATGCGCGGCGAAGTAAACAGTAGCCGTTTATGTAGCTTATTAAGCATTGATAACCGTTATTGTTCTGAGTACGGCACGCCACTTACTGCTGCTTATCAACCCGCGTATAACAATACATTTACTGATAGTCAGTTAACATTCAGTAATAGCGCGGATAATAGTAACACGGTGTCGGTTTCTCGTTTAGAAAAGCAGCCAGTACGTGATTATTCAGTTAAACCTGCATCGGCGAAAAAAGATTACCCTTCTATCCTTAATAAGAAGAAGGATCAATCAATAGAGGTGACATTACGATCAAACGTATACGACGATGAAGTGTTTATCGATGGTGTAAGCTTTGGCTCAACACGCTTGATCACACGTTTACCGCCGGGTATTCACAACATTGAAATACGTAAACTTGGCTATAAGCCTTATCAAGTTCGTGTTGATTTGAATAAAGCACAAACAATTAATGCAAATTTGGTAAAAAAGCCTAAGTCGATTGCTGCATCGACCTATACTCGAGAGCAACCAGAAGTAACAACACGCCAGGTTAGTGAAAACGTTAATGTATTAAATGCAAACGTTGAAACGCCGGTTGTCGTTATTCCTGCAGGCAAATTTAAAATGGGCGATATCAATGGCAATGGTTTAGCTAATGAACGTCCAGTAATTGAAAAAGTAATAGCAAATTCTTTCGCTATGCAAAGTAAAGAAGTAACCGTAGGTGCCTACGAAAAATTTGTAGCAAATACAGGTTATAAAACTCAAGCGGAAAAAAATAAAGGGTGTGCGTATTATTTAAATGGCGAACCAGTATGGGAAGCAAATTTAAATTGGCGTAATCCTGGTTTTGAGCAAGGCAGTGACTTTCCTGCTGTATGTTTAACTTATAACGATGCAAAAGCTTACGCTGAGTGGTTATCGGGTCAAACAGGACAGCAATTTCGTTTACCTAACGAAGTTGAGTGGGAATACGCAGCACGTGCAGGAACCGAAACAGAATACCCTTGGGGTAACGAAATTGGTAAAAACCTAGCTAACTGTGGTTGGTGTGGTAGTGAATGGTCAAATAGACGTGCATCACCAGTAGGTTCTTTTTCTCCAAATGCATTTGGATTATACGATACCGTAGGCAATGTATGGGAATGGACCGATAAAGAATCAGGTGAGTCTGATGTAGCAGTAAGAGGCGGAGCGTGGAATTTTGCACCAAGCCTTGCTCGTGCATCTACGCGTTTAATTTTAGCGCCTGATTTTAGATCTAACTACATTGGTTTTCGCTTAGTTCGCGAACGATAAACTCAATTAAGGAAGCTTTGCTTCCTTTTTTCACAAATTCACAAAGGCGCTGCGCTTTATATTGCTCATATAGTTGAGCATGTTAAAGTGAGGCAGCTAATATAAGAACGTATTTCAAAGGTCATCCAGCCTCATGTTTAAAAAACTCCGTGGTATTTTTTCTAACGATCTATCGATCGACTTGGGTACAGCCAATACCCTAATTTATGTAAAAGAAGAAGGTATTGTATTAAACGAACCTTCTGTTGTTGCTATTCGCCAAGAACGCGCTGGTGGACCTAAAAGTGTTGCATCTGTAGGTACAGAAGCAAAACAAATGCTAGGTCGTACACCAGGAAATATTAAAGCAATCCGTCCAATGAAAGACGGTGTGATTGCTGATTTTTATGTAACTGAAAAAATGTTACAACACTTCATTAAGCAAGTGCATAACAATAACTTTATGCGCCCAAGCCCGCGTGTACTAATTTGTGTACCGTGTGGTGCTACTCAAGTAGAAAAACGTGCAATACGTGAATCTGCAATGGGTGCCGGTGCTCGTGAAGTTTACTTAATTGAAGAACCAATGGCAGCAGCTATTGGCGCAGGTTTACCAGTATCAGAAGCAACAGGTTCTATGGTTGTTGATATTGGTGGTGGTACAACTGAAGTGGCTATTATTTCACTTAACGGTGTTGTTTACTCATCATCTGTTCGTATTGGTGGCGATAAGTTTGACGAAGCTATTATTAATTATGTACGTCGTAACTTTGGTAGCTTAATTGGTGAAGCGACAGCTGAAAATATTAAGCATCAAATTGGCTCTGCGTTCAAAACTGATGAGCCAATCGAAATTGAAGTGCGCGGTCGTAACCTTGCCGAAGGTGTTCCGCGTTCATTCACGCTTAACTCACACGAAATCCTAGAAGCTCTACAAGAGCCGTTAATGGGTATTGTGAGTGCAGTAATGGTTGCACTTGAGCAATCACCACCAGAGCTGGCATCAGATATATCTGCGCACGGCATGGTACTTACTGGCGGTGGTGCATTGTTAAAAGATTTAGACCGTTTATTAATGGAAGAAACGGGTATTCCGGTTGTTGTAGCTGATGATCCACTTACGTGTGTTGCGCGTGGTGGTGGTAAAGCATTAGAAATGATCGATGTTCATGGTGGTGACGTTTTTAGTTACGACTAATGAAATTAATGTTTGGACGCACAGTTTCTTTGCAACTGCGACTTTTTGTCGCAGTGCTTTTGAGTATCGTACTCATAGTTGGAGACAGATATACGCAAGGTGGTACCGTTGTTCGTACCAGCCTTAATACTCTAGTTAGCCCACTAATCTATGTTGCTAATTTACCCTACGAATTATTTAGCTTAAGTGCTAAAAGCCTGCATACGCGGGATCAACTTCTTACTGAAAACGAAGCGCTGAAAAAAAAGCAAATGCTACAAAGCGAGCAACTTCAGCAGTATCAATTTCTAGCCAGAGAAAATCAAAAACTGCGCGCCTTATTAGGCTCATCTGCAAAGCAATCAAATCGTAAAATTATTGCTCAGGTACTTTCTGTACATTCAAACCCGTATAGTCATCAGGTTGTTATTAACCGTGGTACTACTGACGGGCTTAGTGAAGGCCAAGCTGTAATTGATGAAATGGGTGTAGTAGGGCAGCTTACAAAGGTTGGTTCAACAACTTCACGCGTGCTACTAATGACCGACACCACACATGCCACACCTGTACGTATACTTCGTAACGATGTACGAACGGTTGTTGAAGGCATAGGTAAAATTAACGTCGTTAAGCTCTCTCACGTTCCACACAGTTTAGATGTGCGAATTGGCGATGTACTTGTTACATCGGGTTTAGGGGGCACATTCCCTGAAGGATACCCGGTGGCAGTAGTAACCGAAATAAATCGTGATGAAGGGCGACCGTTTGCACAAGTTTTTGCAGAACCTATTGCGCAACTAGATCGCATTCGTTTGCTGGTTATTTTATGGCGTAATCAACAGGAGCAAATCAGCGATGATTAACCGTTATTCATTGTTAATTGCGCTAAGCATCTTTTTTGCGTTAATAATGGCACTAATGCCACTTCCATTTTCGTTTGAACCATTTAGACCTGACTGGGTTTTACTTGTACTTATGTATTGGTCGCTAGCAGTACCGCATCGCTTAAATATTGGTACTGCTTGGGTTGTTGGTTTATTAATAGATTTAGCGTCTGGCTCACCGCTGGGCGTGAACTCGCTTACATTCTCGGTATGTATTTTTGTAACCGCGAGCAACTTTCAAAAAATTCGTAACTTTTCGCTTTGGCAACAAAGCCTACTAATTGGTTTATTTTTAACGCTGTATCACTTAATGCAGTTTTGGCTAAATCACTTTTTGTTAGGGGTTTATTTTAATCCACAGTACTTATGGCCAGTAGCAACCGGAATGGTTAGCTGGTTTTGGGTCTTTTTACTACTTCGTAAATATCGCAGACATTTTAGGATCAGGTAATGACTACCGCAGTATATTTGGCATCAGCCTCTCCCCGTCGTAAAGAGTTATTAAGCCAATTAGGTGTCGAATTTACACAATTTAGTGTTGATGCAGATGAAAGCCCACTTCCAAAGGAGCAACCTAGAGCACTTGTTGAGCGTTTAGCGCGCTTGAAAGCCCAAAGCGGTGTAGAGCTTGGATATACCGATCGCCCTGTACTTGGTAGTGATACCGTGGTTGTTATAGACAACGAGTCATTGGGTAAACCTCGCGATAAAAACGATTTTACACACACGTTAAAACGCCTATCGGGTAACACGCATCAAGTTCTTACCGCAGTTGCATTTGCAACGCAAAATGATGTGCTTAGCTGTGTTGTAAGCACAGATGTTACTTTTAAAACCTTAACAGATGAAGAAATTAATGCTTATTGGGAGTCAGGTGAGCCACAAGATAAAGCCGGTGGCTATGGTATCCAAGGTTTAGGCGGCCGCTTTGTAACTCACATTGCGGGTAGCTATTTTTCTGTTGTAGGCTTACCTTTATATGAAACCGAACAATTATTAAAAACATTCTTAAGAAGGTAACATGAGTACAGAATTACTGATCAATGTCACACCGAGCGAAAGCCGTGTTGCCCTAATAGAAAACGGTGTACTGCAAGAAATACAGCTAGAGCGAATCGGTAATCTAGGTATTGTAGGCAATATTTACTTAGGAAAAATAAGCCGTGTACTTCCGGGTATGCAGGCTGCTTTTGTTGATATCGGCCTTGAAAAAGCGGCGTTTTTGCATGCATCCGATATTGTAAATAGTGCCTCCATTGTTGAAGGTGTAGACGACGTACCAATAAAAAAAGTACAAGATATTAGAGAGTTAGTTCGTCAAGGCCAGTATATTATGGTGCAAGTGGTAAAAGATCCGCTAGGCACTAAAGGCGCAAGACTTACCACTGATATTACCATTCCTTCTCGTTATTTAGTGTTTATGCCAGATGCGACCCACGTAGGGGTTAGTCAGCGTATTGAAACTGAAGAAGAGCGCTCACGCCTTAAAAAAATAGTCGCAGAATATGGCGATGAAAATGGCAGTTTTATTGTTCGCACAGCAGCCGAGGGCGCTAGCGAAGCAGAATTACGACACGATGCCGGTTTTTTAAGAAAACTATGGGAAAAAATTACAGCTCGTCGCAAAAAAACCAGTAAAGCCAGTATTCTACATGAAGACTTAACGCTTGCCTTTAGAACCCTACGTGACTACGTAGGCGAAGATATGGAGCGCATTCGCGTTGACTCTAAACTTACTCATGAAGAGCTAAAGTTATTTACTGAAGAGTTTGTTCCACAACTGTCTCAAGTACTCGAATACTACCCAGGCGAGCGACCTATATTTGATTTGTTTGACGTTGAAAACGAAATTCAAAAAGCACTACATCGTAAAGTTACGCTAAAATCCGGTGGTTATATAATTATTGACCAAACAGAAGCAATGACGACTGTTGATGTTAATACTGGCGCATTTGTAGGACATCGTAATTTAGAAGAAACCATTTTTAATACCAACGTAGAAGCAACCTCTGCAATTGCTCGCCAGCTTAGGCTGCGTAACTTAGGCGGTATTATCATTATCGACTTTATCGATATGGTAAGTGAGGATCATAAAAGGCGGGTGCTTCATTCACTTGAATCAGCCCTTGCAAAAGATCGCACTAAAACGAATATTAATGGGCTTTCAGCGCTTGGCCTTGTTGAAATGACGCGTAAACGTACACGCGAAAGCTTAGAGCATATTTTATGTGATGTATGCCCAGCATGTTCCGGTCGTGGTTCACAAAAAACAGTTGAAACGGTTTGCTACGAAATACTACGTGAAATAGTGCGTGTTAACCGAGCATACGCAGCGGACAAGTTTATGGTGTATGCAGCGCCTGCTGTAAGTGAGGCCCTACTAAACGATGAGTATCATAACCTTGCTGAGCTTGAACTATTTATTGGTAAGCAAGTCAATATTCAAACAGAGAGCTTATACAGCCAAGAACAGTTTGATGTGGTAATGATGTAATGAAAGCAAAAGCGGTCTGTTTTTTTTGTTTTAGAAAGTTATGGCAGACCTGCGCCATAATTTTGGTATTACTGGCCGTTATTGTTTCAATTTTAAAATATACCCTCCCGTATGCAAACGAATACAAAGGTGACATAGAAAGCTATTTACACGAAAAGTTTGAAATAAGCTTATCTATCGGTGAAATATCAGCTAGTTGGCAGGGCAGTGGTCCTGCATTAGTGCTAGAAAATTTATCGTTTAAAGATAACGAAACCGCACCAATATCACTCACCATTGCTAAAACCAGCTTAGAGCTAAACCTATGGGAAAGCTTAAAAGCACTGCAACTTAGATCTAATTATTTTGTTATTAATGGTTTTCATACCAGTGTAAATATCACCAACTTATTTAAAACCGGTGACAACGACGAAGTTTCTTTTGAGCAAAAAGAGCTAATTGAAGAACTGTTTTTGGGTAAAACGGGTCATTTTGCAATAGAAAATTCCAGTATTAACTTTATTTTAGAAGATGGTAAAGAACGTAAATTACTACTTCAAAACATTGTTTGGCAAAATGAAGATGAGCAGCACCTTGGTAGTGGAAGCCTGGCACTGCCGGGTATTTCGGTCGGAGACTTTGACGCGCGCATAGCACTTACCGGGGATACTCTAGAGCAGGTTGCGGGTGACATCTATGTGCAGGCCAATAAGGTCGATGTATCTAACTGGTTAGCGCAATATATAAATACGCAAAAACAACAACTACATAGCGATATTAATTTACAAGCATGGCTAAAACTAGATAAAGGTTTTGTAAGCGATGTGAAAATGCAGTGGTTACCAAGCTTTGTACGCTGGCAGCGAGAAGAGCAAAGCCACCAAGTTAGTTTGAGTGAAGGTGGATTCCATCTATATCCAGAACAAAATAGCTGGCACTTAAAAAGTACCGGTTTAACATTTAATAGTAACGATAAAGCATGGCCAAGTTTAGAGTTTGAAGCCCAACTAGGGCTGCAAAATAAAGTGTGGCTGCATCAAGTTGATTTTGAATTACTGAGTAACCTAGCCGGGCTAAGTAATTTTAATGCACTTGAACCATTTTTAGAACGCCAACCTAGTGGGCAAATAGATCAAGCTTATTTAAGTTTTTCTAATGCACAGCAATGGCAATTATGGTTTGAGGCTAACAATATTGGCTGGCAAGAATTAAGATCGGTACCAGCAGCGCAAGGACTTAGAGTAAATGGTTTACTTACCCAAAGTAGTGGTCGAATAAATTTATTTGGTGAAAATGGCACATTAGTCACAGGCGAAAGCTTTAGTAACGACATAAATTATAATCAGCTAAATGTAGAGCTAGATTTAGCTAAGCGAGATGATGGCTGGCATATAAGTAGTGACAATATCTGGTTTGATAATGATGAAGTTACTCTTGCTGCAGAATTACAAATTAGCCTAACAGATGATCCTCGATTAGATCTTTACGCAGAAGCGTTCGCTCCAGATGCCAATATTGCAGATCATTACTTCCCATTAAAAGCGATGAGCCCTGAACTTGTTAGCTATTTAAATGATGCAATTAAAGGCGGAGAAGTATCTAAAGCACAGGTCTTATTTGCAGGGCCTTTGTCTGGTTTCCCATTTACTGATGGTAGTGGTCAGTTTGATGTATTAGCACAAATAGACAATGCAACCTATGAGTTTGACCCTGATTGGCCTGCGGTCACTAATGCTAATGTACAGCTACATTTTGCTAATGAGCGGATGGACATATATAGCCAGCAAGGCAAGTTGGTTAATTTAGATATTGGTAATAGTGTACAGGTGAGCATTGCAGATTTAATGAATGCTGATGAACTTATTGTGCAAATTGATAAAAAAGCAGAGATGGAAAAGTTACATGACTTTTTTGCAGCGACACCTATTGCCAAACCTCTTGCTGAAATTTTTAAAGTTGTACAGGGCAAAGGCGAAGCCGATGCCAGTATTGAGCTTTTAGTAGGCTCTAAGTTTAAAGGCGGAGCCAGTGTTAGCGGCAAAGTTAATTTAAATGACTTGCCAGTATTTATAGCAACGCCAGGCATTGAGCTTAAAAACTTAACTGGCGAGCTTAATTTTAAAAACGACAACATCACACTTAAAAATGCGACTGCGAAGTGGTTGGGTATGCCACTAAATATTAATTACAGCAGTAAAAGTGATGCTAAAAACTACCAAGCAAACATAGATATAAACGCCAAAATTGACGCCGATACACTAATCGATAGTGGGCAAGGTATATTAAAAAATTATTTAGGCGGGCAAAGCGATGTTGATATTGGTTTAGTACTTAATTTTACCGAACAAGGCTTTAATTATCGTGCACAGGTAAACTCAGAACTACTTGGCTTAACGAGTAACTTACCCGCACCTTATAATAAAAATAGCGAACAAATGTGGGCGCTTGATGCAGTAGTTCAAGGTGATGATATTTCTAATCTCATTACAGCAAACGCTAATCAACAGTTTTACTTTAATGCTATTTTAGAAAATGGAAAATCACAGTTTAGTAATGCCCATTTTGTGCTCGGAAAACAAGATTTAGGATTAAACCAAAAAGACTTAAGCGTAAATATAAATCTTGAGCAGAGTGAATTAGTGCCTTGGTTTGATCTGATTGATCAAATAATTAAAGCAGGTAAAGCAAATCCAGATAAAGAATCAAAAGGGATTATGCCACCGCTTAATGAGGTGGTCGCAAATATAGGTATGCTTGATGCGAGTAACATCATCTTTAATGATTTTGAAATGCGTTTAGCACCATCAAAAGACGATTTATACCTAAAGCTAAATGCTAAAGAACTTAGAGCTGGGGTTTTTATTCCTACATCACAGCCTAGCCAGCCTATACGAATTAATGCCGATTACTTAAGGCTTAATTTTGCACAGCCTAGCGAGCAATTAATTGAAATAACAGATGTACTTCCTGAGGAAGACTTGAGCTGGCTTACTAAAATACCTGCCATTGAGTTTGAATGTAGTGACTGCAAAATTGATCGCTATCAGCTTGATAAAGTGAGTGCGTCATTATTAGGTGATGGCGAGCGCTTATCGATATCAGAACTTGTAATCGATAAAGGAGATCATGTACTGCGCACTAAAGGGCAGTGGCAAAATGGTTTAACAACGCTAGGTGGTGAGCTTAAAAGTGATGATATAGGCGCATTGTTTGGCGAGTTTGATATTACCTCTGCAATTAAGGACTCTAAAGCTGATCTAAATTATGGTCTTACTTGGCAAGCAGCACCTTATGATTTTGATGTGAAAACTTTAAGTGGTGAGGTTACTTGGGATTTAGGGGAAGGTCACTTAACTGAAATAAGTGATGGTGGTGCACGCGTATTTTCGCTGTTGAGCCTTGATTCACTCGTACGCAAACTGAAACTTGATTTTAGAGATGTATTTTCAAAGGGCTTTTTTTATAACAGCATGCAAGGCTCTATGCAGTTAGAAAACGGTATCGCTTACACTAAAGATACTAAAATGGACGGCGTACCCGCCGATTTAACCATTAAAGGTTATGCAAATTTAAACACGCTAGATATAGATTACGACCTTGCTGTAGCGCCACAAGTAACCTCAAGCATTCCGGTTATAGTTGCGTGGATGGTTAATCCAGTAACAGGGCTTGCTGCTTTAGCACTTGATAAAGTTATTCATTCTGCGCGCGTCATCTCAGAGATCAATTTTAAAGTAACGGGTAAAATGAACGACCCTATTGTTCAAGAACTCGACAGAAAAAGTCGTGAAGTTACACTACCTCAAGCTGCGCAAAATCAGCCACAAGCATCAGTCGATTTAAAACTTAAAGATGCACAAGTAACAGTAACGCAATGAACAAAACAGCAAGCATAAGCACACCCACAATAGTTGCCCTACAAATGTGTTCAGGGCTAAGCCCTGATGACAACATAACAAGCTTAAAGCGCGCACTTAAAACCCTGCCAGCAACAAGACCATTACTTGTTTGCTTGCCTGAGGCTTTTTTAGTGTTTAGTAAAACTGGTAACGATACGTTACGTGTTGCTAAGCAAGTTGAGCAATACAAATTACAACTTAGTGAATTGTGCCAACACCATAATATTTGGTTAAATGCAGGCACAATGCCTGAGCCATTTAACGAACATAAGTATTACGCAGCATCGCACTTATATAATAATCAAGGCGAGCTGGTTGCAACGTATAACAAAATACATTTATTTGATGTAACCGTTGATGATAAAACAGGTAGCTATCGAGAGTCAGATTTTACCCAAGCTGGAAGCGATGTAGTGGTTGTTGATTCTCCCTTTGGTAAAATTGGCTTAACAGTATGTTATGATCTGCGCTTTAGTGGCTTATTTAACGAACTAGTACGCCAAGGCGCCAATATTATTTTAGTACCCAGTGCATTTACAGTCCCTACAGGGCAAGCGCATTGGCAACCGCTATTAGCAGCTCGCGCAATAGAAACACAATGTTATGTAGTTGCAGCAGCTCAGTACGGTACACATGAAAATGGCCGACAAACATATGGCCACAGTATTATTATTTCGCCTTGGGGCAATACCCTGAGTGAATTGCCAACAGGCACCGGTTTTATAAGCTGCAACGCAGATTTAGACCAGTTACAAAAAATTAGACGAGATATGCCCGTGCAGTCTCATCAACGATTTAGAGAGCATTTATTATGAATTCGGTTGAACAGCATTTACTACAAGACAGCCAGCTAAATAGAGAAGAGCTCGAAAAAACGCTCGCTTACATACATCAGCATAAAGTGGATTACGCCGATTTATATTTTCAATCAAGCCACCACGAATCATGGGTGCTTGAAGACGGCTTAGTTAAAGAAGGCTCTTATAACGTTGAACGTGGCGTTGGTGTACGTGCTGTAAGCGGCGAAAAAACAGGTTTTTCTTACTCTGATGCAATAAATCTTGAAGCACTTAATAAGGCGGCTACAGCGGCTCGTAGCATTGCAGATGCTGGCGAAGATAGAGCGATTAAAGTATTTAGTGATGTTAAAGCTAAAGAGCAGTTTGCAGCGCATCAGCCAATTTCGAGTATGAGCGATACCGACAAGGTGAGTTTATTACGCGAACTTGAAAACTATATTCGTGAACTAGCACCCGATGCAGAGCAAGTAATTAGCTCAATGTCAGCGGTATACGAAGAAGTATTAATCGCAGCTAGTGACGGTACGTTTGCCACCGATATTCGCCCGCTTATTCGTTTAAACTGCTCAGTGCTGCTTGAAAAAAATGGTCGCCGTGAACGCGGTGGCGCAGGTGGTGGTGCACGTTTAGATTATGGTTACTTTAAAGAGCTTGTTGATGGTAAACCACGTTGGATGGAATTTGCAGAAGAAGCGGTACGCCAAGCTAAAGTAAACCTTGAAGCTATTGATGCACCTGCCGGCACGATGGAAGTTGTACTTGGTAATGGTTGGCCTGGCGTGCTTTTACACGAAGCAGTAGGGCATGGACTTGAAGGCGACTTTAACCGCAAAGGAGCGTCTGCGTTTAGTGGTAAAGTGGGCCAAAAAGTAGCATCTGAGCTGTGTACTGTTGTTGATGATGGCACCATGGCCGATCGCCGTGGGTCACTTAATGTTGATGATGAAGGCACACCAGCCGCTTACAACGTACTTATCGAAAACGGTATTTTAAAAGGCTATATGCAAGATAAGCTAAACGCGCGTTTAATGGGTGTAAATCCTACCGGTAACGCACGTCGTGAGTCTTATGCGCATTTACCAATGCCTCGCATGACTAACACCTACATGTTAGGTGGTGAGCACAGCCAAGCCGATATTATCAGCTCAGTTAAAAAAGGGGTATTCGCGCCTAACTTTGGCGGCGGACAAGTTGATATAACCTCAGGTAAGTTTGTATTTAGTGCATCAGAAGCGTATTTAATCGAAAATGGTAAAATTACCCAACCAATTAAAGGCGCAACGCTTATTGGTAATGGACCAGAAGTAATGCAGCAAATATCTATGGTTGGTAACGACTTAGCACTTGATAAAGGTGTTGGTGTTTGTGGTAAAGATGGTCAAAGCGTACCGGTAGGCGTAGGCCAACCAAGCCTTAAGATTGATCAGTTAACGGTCGGTGGTACAGCTTAAATATTACTCAAGCGCGAAGTGAATTCGTACCTACATGCTTGATGTTTATTGTAGGTGAGGTTTTATACCTCGCTTTTTAAATACAGACTTAGAAATAGAGCGCGAAATAAATTCGCACCTACGATTTGTATTTTTACTTTGTGTAGGCGAGGTTTATGCCTCTCCTTCACCTTCTTTATTTTTTTCAGCCTCTTTGTACCATAACGCAAAAAAGCACTCTGTTAATTTGTGCTCTATCTCAAGCGCTTTTTCTGTAGGGCAAAACAAGGTAAAGCTTGCTTTAAATTCACCTAAATCGGTTGTACCAAAGTGAATTACCGGCTCTGGGCCAGATATTTTTGCATCAAGTTTACGCTCAATCATCGAATTATAACGGCTTGCTACTTCTTGAAACTCTTCGCAGTACAGTTTAGCTTGCTCAGTGAGTGTGTCGTGAATAGGGTACGGGTTAAAGCTCTCTCTTCGGACAATAATAAAATGATGTGTAACAAAGCGTTTTACAAAGTTTAAGTTTTTAATAGAGCTGGTAATCAGCTTGTTATTAGGTATGTATATGGTTTTTCTAGAAAATTGATAAGTATGTATATCAATTTCATGCATGGTTGTTTTTATCCAATCCGTTTCAGCTACTTCACCAAAGTAATCACCAACTTGTATCCAATCACCCACTCTAAACGGGCGAGTTGTTACGAGGTAAAAAAAGCCTATTACACACTGAATAAACTCACGCGTTGCAAGTACAATCGCCACGGCAAAAGCAGCAATAGAAAGTGCAAAGTTTTGAATTTCAGTAGACCACACAAATAGCAGCGATATCATCATTACAAAATTAATAAAGTGCTTAATATTGTGTGCGATGTAACGGATGTCTTTTTCTTTTTTTTCTGCGCGACTTTTAGCAAGCTTATCAACAAGCACTTTTAGTACAAATGCAATTGTGATCATTACAATTGAAAGAAGAAACGGATGCAGCAATATATCTTTAGTCATGGTATCCAATTAAATGTGAGTTGATAAAAACAGGCTCAGTATATTGATTTATTAAACCAATTAGCAAATTTAGTGTAAAAAAAGTAACCAATAAAAAATGTAGCTATGTTATTGAGTTACTTGATCAGTGCAATGCTTGTGATTTTTAGCCATTCTTTTTCGGCATATGAGTACAAGCTCAATGGCTGAAATAAAAATCAAAGTATAGCCAAGCGTTTCTATACCTTCTTCAACAATGTTTTTTACCGCACGTACATAGTCATCACCCATTACTGAATGCCAAAATGCGCCTTTGCCCATCATTCGCGAAAATGCGAGTAAAGTAACCATGCCTGATAAGCAAATTCCATAACTAGGAGTGAGGCTATAGGCTTTTAAAGAGTTAAAAATACTTCCTCTGTTTGTTATTAAATAAACAAACACGCCAGCTAAAATTGAATAGACGATACTTTGCCAAGCGCCATCAAAAAAGTATAGGTCGAGGTAGGTATCAAACTCTCTCACAAACATCATTGCCGATAACGCAGCTAGTAATACAGCCGGTATTTTGAGTTGAAAGTTAATTCGCGAAGCGTAAAAAAATAAAATACAGCTTAAAAAAGTTAAAACATCTTGCATATGTTCGGTAAGAGTTTCTTCACTGTAAAGTGCATCCTGTTTTAATTCAAACCCTTCAAGTTGAATTAAATGAGCAACACCCGCTAGGCATAATAAATAAATAAAAGATCGCAGTAAAAACATAAATAACCAAGAAAAACTATAAATGCGCGGGATTCTAATCGTTAAAATGCTTTAAAGCCAAAACAAAATTTAAACTTTTAACCTTTTTATCGGTCTAAAATTTTTGCTGTTAAAATAATGACTTAGATGTTTTTTTAATGTTGAATGGATGTTTTTAATGTGACGTTTTAAGTGGTTTGTTGGTAAGCGTCCGAGCAACGACACCTAGCAGAGTGGATTTAATTAATAGAAAATATCGTCAGTTTCTACTGGAGGTATTATGCAAAAAAGA
>NZ_WTKX01000090.1:0-571 GCF_011378755.1 Pseudoalteromonas sp. Z1A2
CTTGTACTAATTACCCGTGAGGCTTAACCATACAACGCCAAACGCGTTTTATGCGACAGTTTGACAGAAGTTAATATGACTAAAGTAGACATTACTTAGAAAGACTTAAAAAATATTATCAGATATTTTCCAAATTCAGTTAGTGCGTAGAAATACGGATTAACGCCCAAATTTGCTTGGTGACAATAGCGTTTTGGACCCACCTGACTCCATGCCGAACTCAGTAGTGAAACGAAACAGCGCCGATGATAGTGTAGCATTTGCTATGTGAAAGTAGGACATTACCAGGCTTCAAATTGTAGAGAGCCCGACTAGAAATAGTCGGGCTTTTTTACGTCTGCAGAAAAGTAAAATACGCGCAATTAACACACTCACATCAACACCTATCACGTAGGTCGGGCGAGCACAGCGACTCAAGACACAAAGAGAGTGTAGCATTTCACTGTGACCCTCCACCGCTGTGGGCACTACGACATCACAAGGGGGTTCTAGGGATTTTCCCCTCTAAAGTAACATAAATCGCCATACTCACCATATTTAAAGGCATACAAAGGTGGGTTACTTCTCCAAA
>NZ_WTKX01000091.1:0-559 GCF_011378755.1 Pseudoalteromonas sp. Z1A2
AAGGGGTCAAACATTCCCATAAAGCCTGATTCAGCCATTGCTCCAGCTTCTATTGGTACTTGTAAAAGTGCAGCAATACTACCTGTAACTACACACGTAATTTGCCAACGTTTTAATAACTGATAAAAGCTAATTAAGTGATGCCCTGCAACATTGCTGTTGCCACACATAAAGCGTATTAATAAAGTGCCCGCAAGCCCTGCAATTGCGATATAGCTTGCTAGTTTTAATAATAGTAAGAGTACTGACCATTCACTTAATTGCATTATGTTGCTACTTAATGGTTATGTTTGCTGTGGGTATTAGATTGTTCTTGCATCATCTTGTGCGATTCACTTTTGTGTACCATAAATCTAAACGTGTCGGTCATTTTATGTCCATCACCACCGAGTGCTGTCCATTTAACCGTGTAAGTGCCTTGGGCTAGGCTCGGTAATGACCAACTAAAGTCTGTGCTTGGGGTAGAGCTTGGTTTGAAATCAAAGTTTATTGATTTATTTTTTTCATCTTTGATGATGACTTTTGCTAGCCTTACTTCACCACCAAAAGTTAACGAAAG
>NZ_WTKX01000092.1:0-554 GCF_011378755.1 Pseudoalteromonas sp. Z1A2
CTTGATGAACTGTGCCAGCCTGAGCCCGATATCGACAGCTTGTTACCCTGGAATTTTAAAACATAGGTGTAGTTCGCTAGACGCTCACCCCACAGCGGTAGAAAGTCGCAGTGAAATGCTACACTATCTTTGTGTCGCGATATGAGTGGGTGTTAATTGCGCGTATTTCACTTTTCTGCAGACGTAAAAAAGCCCGACTATTTCTAGTCGGGCTCTCTACAATTTGAAGCCTGGTAATGTCCTACTTTCACATAGCAAATGCTACACTATCATCGGCGCTGTTTCGTTTCACTACTGAGTTCGGCATGGAGTCAGGTGGGTCCAAAACGCTATTGTCACCAAGCAAATTTGGTCGTTAATCCGTATCTCTACGCACTAACTGAATTTGGAAAATATCTGATAATATTTTTTAAGTCTTTCTGTCAGTAATATCTACTTTAGTTATTAACTTCTGTCGCTTCACTGTCACATAAAACGCGTTTGGCGTTGTATGGTTAAGCCTCACGGGTAATTAGTACAAGTTAGCTTAATGGCTCACACCACTTCCACATCTT
>NZ_WTKX01000093.1:0-553 GCF_011378755.1 Pseudoalteromonas sp. Z1A2
TAGGGTAGCCGTAGGGAAACCGAGTCTTAACTGGGCGACTAGTTGCAAGGTATAGACCCGAAACCCGGTGATCTAGCCATGGGCAGGTTGAAGGTTGAGTAACATCAACTGGAGGACCGAACCCACTAACGTTGAAAAGTTAGGGGATGACCTGTGGCTAGGAGTGAAAGGCTAATCAAACCGGGAGATAGCTGGTTCTCCCCGAAATCTATTTAGGTAGAGCCTCGGACGAATACTTACGGGGGTAGAGCACTGTTAAGGCTAGGGGGTCATCCCGACTTACCAACCCTTTGCAAACTCCGAATACCGTAAAGTAATATCCGGGAGACACACGGCGGGTGCTAACGTCCGTCGTGAAGAGGGAAACAACCCAGACCGCCAGCTAAGGTCCCAAAGTCATAGTTAAGTGGGAAACGATGTGGAAAGGCCCAGACAGCCAGGAGGTTGGCTTAGAAGCAGCCATCCTTTAAAGAAAGCGTAATAGCTCACTGGTCGAGTCGGTCTGCGCGGAAGATGTAACGGGGCTAAACTATGCACCGAAGCTGCGGATTCA
>NZ_WTKX01000094.1:0-544 GCF_011378755.1 Pseudoalteromonas sp. Z1A2
AATAAAATACGCTTGCCTGCACGTTGTATTTTTCGCTTTGGAATATCCATTTCTAAATCAGCAACGATCAGTATATCGTCAACTGTTTGTACTGCACCACGGCGAATAAGAGTGCGTACTCTTGCTAAAACTTCAGCAAAAGCAAAAGGCTTTATTAAATAGTCATCAGCACCAAGTTCGAGCCCCTTTACTCTATCGTCTATGCTATCGCGAGCAGATAAAAATAGTACTGGGGTTTTGTTATCTGCTTCACGTAGCGACTGTAAAATTTTCCAACCGGATACGTCAGGTAACATGACATCAAGTATTATTACATCAAATAATTCGGTCATTGCTAGGTGATGGCCGTCAAGACCATTGCGCGCCAAAGAAACCTGAAAACCAGCTTCACTTAGTCCCTGTTTTAAATAATCTCCCGTTTTTGCTTCATCTTCAACAACTAATAAGCGCATACAATTCCTTCATTAAAGTCCTAACAACTACCTCTGCAAATATTATGCAGTATCTGTCACTACAGCAACATGACACCAAGATTACAACTTTG
>NZ_WTKX01000095.1:0-543 GCF_011378755.1 Pseudoalteromonas sp. Z1A2
CTTGAACTTTAAATTCTTGTGTAAATCGACGTCTCATTTTATCTGCCTCTATTAAAAGTTAGAGGCGACAACTATCCTGACACAGGGGGTCAATAAAGCATGACTTGTGTTTTCTCATTTACTCCTCTTTCACTTCTCTTTGTGCAATAGATCTTTTAGTGGTTTTGTTAGCAAAGAAATTAAATAAACAGAAGCGTTGCTTCTCGCGTAAGCAAGCTTCACTACTACAGCCGAAATTTAACACCGTGAATAAAATTAACCTGTAGACGCACAACTTGTTGGCGTGACGGGCACAAAGCCCGTAAAAAGTAATTTTTTCACAAAGAGGTTAAGAGACACTGTGCTTTTAGAGGTAGTAAAAAGGCTAAGCCTGTCAATAAAGCATGACTTGTGTTTTCTCATTTACTCCTCTTTCACTTCTCTTTGTGCAATAGATCTTTTAGTGGTTTTGTTACGGAGTTTTTCAAGTTAGTTGTCGCATCAAAGTAAATTTTATGCCGCCCGCATTGCTTCTTTTTTCTCTGGATTTAAATTTACTTCATT